>CAZONS010000023.1:12438-21526 GCA_964581195.1 uncultured Thiobacillus sp.
GGCGCGGGGAGATGAACCTCAGCCGGCCGCGTCCTGGTGGAGCTCCTCGGCCAGGCAGCCGATCGGCTCGCCCAGGGTGCCGCCGACGGCGGATTCGAAGCGAACCAGATAGATGGCCTGTGTCGGGTCGGCTTCGACGTGGCCGGCGTTGACCACGACACCCCGGGCACCGGCGCTGGCCAGGAGTTCGTTCGCGGCGATGCCCGGAATGGCGCTCTCGCCGCTGTCTTCCATCGGGTCGTTGTAGAGATCGACGCTGGCAAAGACCATGTCACCCGGGTTGAATTGATTCATTGCGTGCTCCATGAGTGCTTGCTGGAAAAAAGGAACGGACGCGGCGCTCAGCCCATCAGCACGGTGTACGCCTGGCGCAGCAGATCCAGTTCAGCCGGACTGATTCCGCGCATTTCCGTGATGGCGATGAATCGGCCACCCAGGGCTTCGGCCATGTCGAAGGGCGGGTCGATGCTGGTGAACGTGGCCAGGCGTACCCGCACCAGACCCTCCGGGGTGTCGACGCAGGCGTTGAATTCCGCTTCCAGGGCCAGACCGCCAGCATCGAGTCCGAGCGTCTGTTCGGCGGCGCGCAGGTAGAAACCCGGATGCGTCTCGACCGTGCTGGAGGGCGGCTGGTCGAGCAGCGACGACAAGGCCGGCAGGGCCTGGAACGCGGTGAGCCCGTGAGGAAAACGCAGGAATCGCACGCGCGCGCTGGTCTTTTGCTTGTGCGCCAGAATCAGGCGCATGTCGTCGGGGAAGGTGGCCACGGGGCTGCTCATACCGCCGCCAGCAGTCTCGGTTCCGCCTTCACCACGCCATCGCGTCCCCAGACGGTGACGGCTTCGACGAACCAGCGCGGTTTGCTCGGATGCGGGACCAGCAGGTCGAATTCACCGCAATAGCTGCCATCGCTGTTGAGCGTCAGGCTGCCGCGCTTTTGGGCGCGGGCGTCGCGCCAGACACCCTCGTATCCGGGCAGACCGTTGGCCGGATCGATCACCCGGGTGAACACGGCTTCCTCCAGCCGGACCGGCGGCGCCGACTCTCCCGCGTATCGGCGGGCCTCCTCGGCCAGCACACGGCAGAGCTCGACGCCGAGTCCGGCCAGCGCATCGGGCAGCGAAACGGAAGTCATCACCAGAGGTCAGCCGGCACCTTCAGGCGCTCGACCGGCTGATCCCCGAGCAGGTGCTCGTCGAAGATGGCATTGACATCTTCCTTCTTCACCCCGCCATACATGATGCCTTCCGGGTAGACCAGGACATTGGTGCCGGTGCTGCAAGGGCCGATGCAGCCGGTCGCGGTGATCGCCACCTTGTCGAAGCACTGGCGTTGCTGGAACTGATAGAGGAATTCGTCCATCACCTCGCGACAGCCCTTTTCGGCGCAGGAACCGCGCGGATGACCGGGTGGACGGGCTTGGTTGCAGATGAAGACGTGCTTGGGTGGGCGGGGCATGTCAAATCCTTATTGGTAGGGTGCGCCATGCGCACCATGATCGGTCGGTGCGCATGGCGCACCCTGCGACTCGCGGTCACGCCGCAACGGGAAGCGCCTCGTGGCTGTGACAGCCTTTCGGGCAGACGCGGGCGCAGGAACCGCAGCCGATGCAGTCGAGCATGTTCTTCAGCGACATCACGCTCAGCTGGTCATCGTCGAGGTCTTCGTCCAGTTCGTCTTCGTCACGTTCCACCAGTTCGAACACGTCGCGCGGACAGACCTTGTAGCAGCGGCCGCAGCCGATGCAGGTCTTCTGGTCCAGCGCGACCACGAAGGTGGGGGTATAGGGCAGGCCGCCCCGGGTCAGCGCGGTATAGGCTTCCATGATCAACCTTTCTGGGCGGCCTGCAGACGGGCGTTGGCTTCGGCCCAGGCCTGGCAGGCGTCATAAGTGGATTGGGCGATACCCGGAATCTCCAGGTAGCCGGCAGGGAGTTTGTCTTCCACCAGGTCGTGCAACTGGGAGGCCCACTCGCTGGCCTGGCGCTTGAGTTTCTTGACCTCGCGGTCGAGGGCTTTCAGTTCTTCATCAGTCATGGGATCGCTCCACGGTGGCCCTTTCTGTCACAACCCGGCCACTTCCGGATACTTGCCAATGATTTCCAGGGCCACGGACAGATATTTGTCGGCCTCGTCCTTCATCTTCGAGAAGCTGTCGTAGCCATAGCGATGAACGTCGCGCACGGTGCGGTCCATCACCACCAGCTTGCCGACGGTGATGAGGGCGCGGCCGAAGCCTTCGTGGGTGATGTTGACCATGGGCACGGCCATGAGGCCGCATTCCTTCTCGATCAGCACCGCGATGCCGTTGTAGAAGGCCTTCACCCGCGATAGCGTCTGCTCGTCCGGATCGCCGATCACCGGGATCTGACGACGCATTTCCTTGGTGACGATGTAGGGTTCGAGGATGCGCTCCGGGGTCCAGCCGTCGTAACTGCCGTAGCTGTCCAGGGCGCGCATCTGCTTGACCATTTCCTTGATGAAATCGGTTTCCATCACGGGGTCGCGTTCCAGGGTTTCGCTCATGAGATTCTCCAGGGGGGGTTATCGGATAGGTTGGGTGGGAAGGGTTTGGGCCTCGATGCGCGGCGCCGGCGCCAGGACGCGGGCGGCGAGCAGGCCGGCGAGAAAACCCATGGCGGCGGCAATCACGGCGACCAGATTGCCGGCGCCGGTCGCGTCGGCCAGGGCGGCTCCGATCACGGCGAGCAGGGCCGGCACGAGATAGGCGAAGACGCCCGCGCGCAGCAGTTCGCCTTCATCGACGCAGACCAGCAGTTCCTCGCCCACCCGCGCGTCGCGATGCGCGATCGGCAGCGTGGCGCGGCGACGGGAGAGGTAGTTGCCGAGACCGGAGATGGCGCAACTGTCCTGGGTCTGGCAGGCGGCGCAGCCGGAAGACTCGCTGGAGGTGACCCAGGCCATGCCCTCGGCGGCGGAGACGACGCGAACGCGGGCTTCGATCATTCCGACCACCCTTCGGCTTCCATCGACGCGAAGCGATCCGCGTCCCTGGGCTTGAAGCACTTGGCCAGCCACGCCGGCGGGCTCTCCTTCAGGCTCTGGTTGAGGCCGCAGAGCAGTTCATCGACGGGCGTGCCCTCCTCGACCTTCATCGGCTGGATGCCGGCGGCGAGCAACTGCTTGATCGCGGAGGCGCCGACCGCGTTGCAGTACACCGCGACGCACCCTTCGAGCAACTCGATCTTGCGCGCGAGCTTGCCTTCGTGGCCGTCCATCGCCGTATCGCTGTCGTGGAATTCGGCCACCTCGATCAGACGCGCGTCATCCTCGGCCAGCTCATACAGGCAGAAGGCCTCGGCGGCGCCGAAATGCTGATCCACCAGACGGCGGTCGGAACTGGCGAAGGCGATCTTCACGCGCATGGCGGGGCTCCGTTCAGTGGAATGGACGAGTTTCAGATGTCGCATGATCCATCTCCCCCGGGCGGCCGGCGTAGATCGAGCGATGCGCCGGCACCTCATGGTGACCGTGCTCGACCAGCAGATTGGCGAGATCGAACAGGGCCTGGCGGGTACCGCGATAACCGACCCACAGCTTCTGGTAGCCGCCGATCAGGTCGTACTGCGGAAAACCCGCGCGCAGCAGGGGCACGCCCAGACGGCGCGCGGTCTCGACGGCGTGGGAATTGCAGATGAGCAGATCGACCCCCCGCTCGCGCGCGGCCAGTTCCAGATCCTCAAGATCGCCCAGCTTCACCTGTGTCGTGGGCACCTTCTCCAGGATCGGCGCTTTCGCGGGCGACACGGCGGCGCTGACCTCGCAGCCCATGCCGGTGACCAGATGCGACAGGGCATAGAGCAGGTCGGGATCGGCGGCGATGGCCACGCGGGCGAAGCCGAGCATGAAATGGGTGTCGACCATCGCGTCCTGCAACTGCGCGCGCTGGCGTTCGAGTTTCGTCGGCACCGGCCGGCCGCTGATCCGGGCCAGGGCGTCGACGAAGGCGTCCACCGCCTCCAGCCCCATCAGCGTGGGAAAGCGGTAATCCGGCACCCCGGTGCGCGCCTTGAGCAGATCGGCGGCGGCATCGAGCGAAGCGCCGATCACCAGCGTCGCCGCCGCTTCGCCCAGGGTGGCGAACGCCGCCACCGGCGTGCCACCGACGGTCAGCGGGCTGGACTCCTGCTCGGTGAGATGGCCATCGAGCGAATCCGCGATGTCCGGCAGCACCACCGGACGCAGGCCGAATTGCTCGATCATCGCCTTGATGTGTTCGAGATCGCCAGGCGTCAACAACGAGCCGGCCAGCACGTTGACCTGATCGCCGCGCCCGCCGGACTGTCGCGGGGAAACGGCGCGCCGCGGCACCAGCGTGTCGATCATCGCCTTCACCGCCAGCGCGTAACCCGACTCCAGGCATCCGGTGAAATCCGGCGTGTTCACCGCCACCACCGGAATGCCGTCGTATTCGGGATGCTCCAGGCGGAAGGTGCGCACCAGGCCGTGGATGTCCGTGCCCTGGGTTTCCGACAGTCCCGTGGTCGGCAGCCCGATCAGCGCCGGCCTGTTCTTCTCGGCGATGGTGGCAAGGCCCTGGATCACGTTGTCGTCGGCGTTCATCACCGTGGAGACCTGATCCATCGCCGTCGTCTGCAGCGGAATCGGCTCGCGGAAGTGGCGCACGAAAAACACCTTGCCGAAGGCCGTGCAACCCTGCGAGCCATGCAGCATCGGCACCGCCCGGTCGATGCCCAGAAAGGCCAGCGACGCACCCACCGGCTGGCTGACTTTCAGCGGGCTGACGGCGAGCGCCTTGTTGCGTTTGATGATCTCGGCCATGGCAATGAGGACGACGAGAGTGGAGGATGAACACATCCTCGCAATCCGCATGCCAGGGATAAGACATTGATATTTCAGCAGGTAGGCCGGGCATGACTTTGTCGCAAAGGCGACAAGCGAGGGTGGGGATGGGGATGCCCGACAATCCGGAAGCGTGTACCCCGCCCCTCAAACGAGACGACGTTCGCGCTTCCAGCGAAGCGACTTTTGCTATCCTGCCGCCCTTCCCTTGGCCGGCGCCTCATCCCAGGAGGGCGGCCCCATTTTCGGAGCAGCACGGATGGCCTCATTCGCGGAACAGTTGTTGAAAGCCGGCCTGGTCGACAAGAGCAAGGTCAAGCAGGCCAATCACGACAAGAGCAGGCAGAAAAAGATCGCGCGCCAGACCGGCGAGCAAACCGTCGATGAAGCGCGCCAGGCCGCGCTCGACATGCAGCGCAGGAATGCCGAGCGCGCCCGGGAACTCAATGCCCAACGCGACGCGGCCGCCACCCAGAAAGCCATCGAAGCGCAGATCGCCCAGATGGTGCGGCAAAACCGCCAGAACAAGGGCAAGGGCGACATCGCCTACCACTTCACCCACGGCAACAGGATCGACCACATCTATGTCTCGGCCGAAGTCCAGGCACATTTGGTCGCCGGCCGCCTGGTCATCGTCCGCCAGGGCGGCACCACCGAACTCGTCCCCAGGGTCATCGCCGACAAGATCGCCGAACGCGACGCCGCCCTCGTCGTCCGGGTGAACCAGACCCACAGCGAGATCGACGCGGACGATCCCTATGCGGACTATCGGATTCCGGATGACTTGATGTGGTAGGTCGGAAAAACCGGCGGCCGTTTGCCGGCGCCTTCCGACAAACCTTGGCGAGGGGCGATCAAGCCGCTTTTCCGCCCAACCCTGCTGGCGAGAGCCACGCCAGATTCCAGCCCAGGATGCCTGGCCCGCGCTCTCGCGATGGCTGACGAGGGACTCGGTATAATCCTGGCGAGTCGCCGCGGCACGTGGAGCAGCACCTCACAGTTGCGATGCAGTCACTCGACGACCCGGCAACGGAACATGCGGGCACATAGCGGGTATCAGCTGATATCGAATCAGGATACTCACGGAAGAATCAATGGATTAAGTAGACCATGCTGCTCATGATCGACAACTATGACTCCTTCACCTACAACCTCGTGCAGTACTTCGGGGAACTGGGCGAGGAGGTTCGCGTGCACCGCAATGACGAGATCGACCTCGCCACGATAGAGGCGATGAAGCCCGACCACATCGTCGTCTCGCCCGGCCCCTGCACGCCCAACGAGGCGGGGGTGTCGGTGCCGGTGATCAACACCTTTGCCGGGCGCATTCCCATCCTGGGCGTCTGCCTCGGTCACCAGAGCATCGGTCAGGCCTTCGGCGGCAGGATCGTGCATGCCAAGCAACTGATGCACGGCAAGACCTCGCCCATTCATCATGCCGACAAGGGTGTCTTTCGCGGCCTGCCCAACCCCTTCACCGCGACCCGCTACCACTCCCTGGTGATCGAACGGGAAAGCCTGCCGGATTGTCTGGAAATCACCGCCTGGACCGATGACGGCGAGATCATGGGGGTGCGGCACAGGACCCTGGCGGTGGAAGGCGTGCAGTTCCACCCGGAGTCCATCCTCACCGAGCACGGCCACGCGCTGCTGAAGAACTTTCTGACGGAAGACCGCCGATGAACTATGCCGCCCTGCTCAACCGTCTGATCGCCCGCGAGGATCTGGCGCGCGAGGACATGCTCGATCTGATGCGCGCCATCATGACCGGCGAACTGTCCGCCGCCCAGATCGCCGGCGCCATCGTCGCCCTGCGCTGCAAGGGCGAGACGGTGACCGAGCTGGCCGCCGCCGCCAGCGTCATGCGCGAACTCTCCACCAAGGTGCCGCTGGGTGATGTCGAGCATCTGGTCGACACCTGCGGCACCGGCGGCGATGGCGCCCACACCTTCAACATCTCCACCGCCGCCGCCTTCGTTACCGCCGCTTGCGGCGCCAAGGTAGCCAAGCACGGCGGCCGCTCGGTGTCGTCGAAATCCGGCAGCGCCGATGTGCTGGAGGCGCTCGGGGTCAACGTCAACCTGCCGCCGGAAAAGGTCGCCCAGGCCGTGCGCGAGGTGGGTGTGGGCTTCATGTTCGCGCCCAACCACCACAGCGCGATGAAGCATGCCGCGCCGGTGCGCCGCGAGTTGGGGGTGCGCACCCTGTTCAACCTGCTCGGGCCGATGACCAACCCGGCCGGCGCGCCGCATCAGGTGATGGGCGTGTTTGCCCGCGAACTCACCCGCAAACTGGCGGAAGTACTGCGTGAACTGGGCAGCCGCCACGTACTGGTGGTGCATGCCGCCGACGGCCTCGACGAAATCTCCCTGGCCGGGGAAACCTGGATCGCCGAACTGCGCGACGGCGCCATCCGCGAATACACGGTCACCCCCGAGCAATTCGGCCTCGGCCGCCGCGCCTCCGACTATTTCAACGTCGCCGACGTGGCGGCCGCCAGGGATCGCCTGCTGCTCGCCCTCTCCGGTACCGCCTGCCCGGAACAGGACATCGTCGCCGTCAACGCCGGTGCCGCCCTGTTGGCGGCCGATCGCGCGGGGAGCCTGGAGGAAGGCGTCGAGCTGGCGCGCGCCGCGCTGGCCAGCGGCGCCGCGCGGCAAAAACTGGATGCCTTGATCGCCTTCGCCTGAGACTCAGGCCGCCGCGCGCAGCTCGGCGCGGGCGGCGGCGATCACCCGCCAGGCCGAATGCAGCAACAGAACCACCAGCGCCGCCGCCACCGCGAGGTCCGGCCAGCCGGAGCCGGTCAACCAGACCGCGCCGGCGGCGATGAAGACCGAGAGGTTGGCGGCGATGTCGTTGCGCGAGCACTCCCACACCGAACTCATGTTCACGTCCTCCTGGCGATGCCGCCAGAGCAGGAACAAACAGGTGCCGTTGGCGGCGAGGCCGAGCAGGCTGAAGACGCCCATCACCTCGAACAGTGGCGTCTCGGGCACATACAAGCGATAAACGATCTGCGCGGCCACCACGCAGGCACCCGCGAAGATCAGCACCCCCTTGAACAGCGCCACCTTCGCCTTCATCCGGGCGCCGCGAGACACCGCATAGAGGCTGAGGCCGTAGGTGAAGGCGTCACCGAGGTTGTCGAGGCTGTCCGAGAGCAGCGCGGCGGACTTCCCATACAGCGCGGCGGCGACGATGACGAAGAACATCACCGCGTTGATCGCCAGAACGATGCGCAGGGTGCCGCGCTGCCGCTCGCGCAGCGCATCGAGGGAACAGTCGTGGTCGCAACAACAGGGCATGTGCTTTATTCCTGAACCAGGGTCACGGTGGTCGCGGCCGTGTTCCGGTCGATCTCGAACAACACTTCGCAATACTCGGTGATCTCGTCGATCGGGGTCGGATCGTCGGCGCAACCGCAGCCGGCGATGATGCCGGTGTAGAACAGGCCCGCCCTGACACGCAGATGCGTCGGCCGCTCGTCTACGGCGAGGATCACCGGGCTGACGCTGTCCGGGTTGGCGTAACTGGAGCGCGACAGGCCCTGTTGCAAGGGCAGGAGGTTAGCGTCCAGGCGTTCGATCTCGGCTTTCATGGCGTCCGTGAACGCCGGCGACGGCCAGGCGGCGAGAGCGTTGGGGAAATGGATCATCGGCGGTATTGGCGGGTGTGTGGAACGGCCCCCGCATTATCGCCGCGTATAAATTGGGATTGTTCATTCGACGAAGCGGCATGTAGCGCAGGCGTCTAACCGGCTAATGGACAAGTTGGGATAAAAGGAAACGGGCCCCATCGGGGCCCGTTTCGCATTTCAGCCGAAGCTGAATCTCAGTGCATGGTCGTGTAGCCGATCAGCACCAGGCTCAGCAGCAGGAAGCCGGCCAGGATCAGCAGGGCGGACAGGATGGTGGCCAGGCTTTCCACGGTGCGGGTGGGCCGCTTGACCAGGTACTTGTCCAGTTCGCCGCTGGCCAGCAGGCGGTTGTATTCCTCGGTGTGCTCGTACTTGAACTCCTCCAGGGGCACCGCGCCGGTGAAGATGGTGGTGGAGAGGGGGAATTTCTCCGGCCGGAAGTGGACGTTGAAGAAGTGCACCGTGAACAGGAACACCGTGGCCAGCAAGGCTTCCTCGGCATGGACGATGGTGGCGATGTTGAACACCCAGCCCGGCAGGTACTGCGAGGTGAAGGTCGGGTTGAACATCAACGCGCCGGACAGGCCGATCGCCATCGCGCCCCAGAACGGCGCCCAGTAGTCG
>CAZONS010000024.1:0-14591 GCA_964581195.1 uncultured Thiobacillus sp.
CAACCCGATATCACCACGGCCAGGGCCAGCAGGCCCAGCCAGCCTTTGAAAACATCCAGATAAGTACGCATAGGTCACACCCCTTGCCAGAAGAACCCTTGAACCGGGTTCGATGGAACGATGGGACGCCGCGCGTCCCGAGAAAGACCGGCTTGCCCTGGGCAAGCGTCCATGGGGGTGAATCTAAAGCCCATCTGGGCGGGGGGTAATCCCCCGGTCAGGGGGGGGGGCGGCTCAGAAAATCGGTGCGCGCGGCGCACCCTACCGTTCTGGCTCGCTACGGGTTATCGAGTGGTTACACGCTCAGGCCAAACCCATGTTGCGCGCCGTCAGCGCCGCCTCGGCGCGCGAGGAGACGTTGAGCTTGCGGTAGATCTCCTTCACGTAGGAGGGCACGGTGTTGACGCTGATGTTGAGCAGGCGCGCCACTTCCGCCGTGGTGAGGCCACGGGCGATCAGGCGCAGCACTTCGGTTTCGCGTTCGGTGAGCCGGATGTTCGCGGGCTCCGGTGGGACGTGGAAATGACTGAGCAGCTTGCGCGCCACCGCCGGCGACAGGGGGGGGCGGCCGCCGATGATGCCCTGCAGCAGTTCGGTGATCGCTTCCTGTCCCTGGTCCTTCAGCAGGTAGCCCTGAGCGCCGGCGCGCAGGGCCGGGAAGATGTGCTGGTCGTCGTCGAAGATGCTCGCCACCACGCAGACGCATTGTGGCGCGCGCTGATTGAGTTCGGCGATGAAATCGACGCCGTTGCCATCGGGCAGGCCGAGGTCGACCAGGGCGAGCTCGGGCGCGGGATGCGCGGCCACCCAGGCGCGCGCTTCCGCCAGACTGGCGACAGTGGCAACCTCGATGCCGGGAAAGCTGGTGTGAACGGCGCTGGCCAGCCACTCACTGGCCTCGGGCACATCCTCAAGTAGCAAACAGGTTTTCATGACGCCCTCCTGAGTACAAAATACCCGGGATCCCACCTCGCCGATATCCCCGATTCAGGGGGAAGGAAGAAGAAAACCATGCTCCGTCCCCCAGTTCATACGTCTCGTCATGTTCTCGGCATCGTCGTCCTGTCCGCATGCCTGCCGACGGCGGCCCAGGATCTCGCCGCGCCAGGAGCGCTGGGCGCCGACATGCTGCCCAAGGGGCGTGCCGCCGTGCGGCTGGAAACCCGGGGTATCCAGGCGGACGAGGAATTCAACCGCGACGGCGACCGCCGCGCGCTGGGCGCGAACTACGACGGACTCAACCTCAACGCGACGCTGTTCCCGGCGCTGTCACCGCTGGGGCCGGGCGCTACCCTGGGCACGACCGACCTGTCCTCGCGCCTGAACGGTCAGCAGACCCGCCTGACCTTCGGCTATGGCCTGGCCGAGGATGTCACGGTGGGCTTCCAGGTGGGTTACGGCGAGGCGAAGAACCGAGTCGACGTGTCCGTCTCCGGCTCGAATCTGGGCGCCACCGGCCTCCCCGCGCCAAATCCGTCCTTCCTGCCTCTGGCCCTGCTGCCGCCGGGCACGCCACCCACCGGCGCCGAGGATGTGCAGGCCCTGCTTACCGGCGTCTACGGTTACAAACGGGTGCAGTCGAGCACCTGGCACAGCGCGCTGGACCCCTTGATCGGCCTGCGCTGGCGTTTCGACAAGGGCGAGCACCACGCCACCGTGTTCGCGCCCAGCCTGCGTTTCGGCATCGCCAAGGAGACGGACCCCGACGATCTGATGCAGATGACCCTGGCCGACGGCACCAACGATATCCTGCTCGGCGTGCTGCACACCCGAAAATTGTCCGAGCGCTGGGATCTGTTGCTGTCGGCGCAATACACCATTCAGCTTGCCGACCATGTCACCGCGCGGGCGCGTTCGGAAAACGAATTGCTGGTGCCGGCCAGTCGCCGCGAACGCTTGCGACGCGATCGCACCGATCCCATCGAGTTCACCGTCGACGCGGGTTACAGCGAGGGCCCCTGGCGATTTTCCGGGCGCCTGGAATATGCCCGCGGCGGCCGCGACGATTACAGCTCGCCAAGCGGACAGGATGTCTCCGGCCTCGAAGCCAACACCGATTTCCATTTCCTGCTGGGCTACCTGGGGGTGAGCTGGAACGGCATTCCCGGCTATCTGCGCGGCGAGCACAGGCTGCCGCTGCTGGTTTCCCTGATGGCCTCGACGACCCTGACCGCGAAGAACACCTCGGCGCCGGATACCCTCTATCTGACCGCGACGCTGCCGTTCTGATTCAGCCGGCCGGCGTGATGGCCGCGCCACCGACCGGCAGGCGCAGCAGCACCCGGCAGCCACGCTCTCCCCAGATCCACTCGATCTCACCGCCCAGTTGGGCGGCCCGTGCCCGCATGTTGCGCATGCCGCGCCCCGGCGCCCGCGGCTCGCCATGACCATCGTCCTCCAGGGAAAACTGATACTGGCCATCGATGCGGCGGACGCCGACCACCAGGGCATGGGCATCGGCGTGGCGGAGGACGTTGGACACGGCTTCACGCAGGATGCGCCCGAGGTTGAGCGCTTCGGCCGCGGTCAGCGTGCGTTCGGGCAGATCCTCCGGCTGGTTCCAGACCAGTTGCAGATGGGCTGATGCGCAACGCCCGACGATCTCCGCCCGCCAGTCGGCGAGCAGATCGAGCAAGGGCGCGTCATTCTGGGAAGAGCGGGAGACCACGTCGCGCAGATCGCGCAGGGCGGCGCGGGCGATGTCGGTATCCTCGGGCGTCTTCGCCCGGATGGCGAGCGAGAGCAGCTTGGCGCCGATGTCGTCGTGCAGATCGCGATAGATACGCTCCCGTTCCTCGGCGGCGGCTGTTTCCCGCTCCAGCAGGGCGCGGCTCTGGTAGCTGACGGACAGCTCGCGCGCGCTCGCGGCGACGCGGGATTCCAGTTCGCGGTTGAAGCTCTCGGCGCGGGTGAGGGCGTCGGCGAAACGGCGGCCGAGATGGCCGGTGAGGAAGAGCAGCACCACGGGCGCGGCGAAATGCATGGAAACGAAGTGGTACTTGAGACGGATCCGCGTGTATTCCTCGGGCAGCCAATCGTAAGGCACGCCCACCAGCAGGTCGTGAAGGCCGGACAGCACCAGGATGGCGATGGCAAGGGCGAGCAGGTAGTGCTCGCGCCAATGGCTCGTCCGGCAGTGCTGGAAGACCTGCCAGGCGAGGCCGCAGAGGATGAGATAGCCGATGCCGTGGTTGACCAGGTAGGCATAGCCCGGCCATAAGCCCGTCCAGGCGGTCAGGCCGGCGGCCAGGGTCAGGTAGGCGAGCAGCAGCCGTTCCAGGCGCGGACGGCGGCGTCCCAGATAGTGCTGTGTGAACAGCGCCAGGCAAACCACCCAGGCGTCCATGGCGAAATGCGAGAGCGAGCGGAACAGCGGCCCTGGGATGGGCGGGTCGCGCACCACCAGGTAGAAGGAAAAGACCGTCCACATCAGGCAGGCAAGGCCGAACCACAGGTATTGCGGGTCGTGTCGGCGCCGCCACCACACCGCCAGTACCAGCGAAGTGGCGATGAGCAGGGTCAGGGTGAGGCCGCGCGTGGTATCCACCTGCAGGAAGCGGCGCCGGTCGTACTCCGCGCGCAGGCTGTCGTAGGGGCCGATCTCGACCGGCGACAGCACGCCCCAGCCGGGGTCGCTCTTGATCCGGATGAGGATGTCGTTGTCGCCCAGCCGCCAGTCGCCGCGTGGCAGGAGATACAGGAAAGGCTTGTTCCAGTTGCGCGAGATGGGTTCGTCGAAGCGGCCCCCGTCACCGAGGAATTCATCGTTGAAATAGAAGGCGGCGTTGAGGTTCAGCCACCAGACATAGAGGGCCTGAGGCGCTTGCGGGATGGCGTCGGCGTGGATGCGGAAGCGGAACCAGCCCCCGGTCGCGGTGGCATCCACATATTTCAACGCATGCGGCAGGCGCGCCGGTTGCCAGCGCGGATCGTTGGCGGCGGGCGGGCGGGCGGTGTCGGCGAGGATGAAGTCGGCCTGCCAGACCTCGTGCTCGTGGTGGGCGAGCGCGGGAAGGGCAAGAAAACACCAGAACAGGAACAGGAGCCGTCGCATGGGCGGCATTGTTCCTCATGATCGCCAGGGCAGGTATCCCCGGAGTGGGGGAATCTCCCGTCACCCATTTGTTCCATGTTCGCGACAGGGGCTTGGCGCGCAAAATCGCTCCTCCCTCATCTGGAGACGATCGATGAACCCGCGTCCCTTCCTGGTCTGGTTGCTGCTGCTGTTGTCCGTCCCCGTCCTGGCCGATCCGCCGCCGGATTATCCCTTCATCGGGCATGACGCCGGCATGAAGCAGGCGCGGGAGTCGGGCAAGCCCATCCTGCTCTACTTCGGTCGCTACGGTTGCGCCTGGTGCGACCACGTCAACCGCAGGACCTTCTCCGATCCCGGGCTGAAGCAACTGCTCTCGGAAAACTATGTGCTGATCTACGTCGACGCCGAGGGCGGCAAGCGCATCCGCATGCCCGGCGGCGAGCGGCTGACCGAGGGCGAACTGGGCGCGCGCCTGGGCGCCTTCGCCACCCCGCTGTTCGTGTTCATGACCCCGGAAGGCAAGGTGGTCGCCAAGATTCCCGGCTTCAAGACGGTGGCGGACTTCCGCGATTACGACCGCTATGTGCGCGGGGGGCATTATCAGAAGCAGTCGCTGCTGGAATTCCTCGGGAGCAAGCCATGAGAGCGGCGCTGTTGCTGGCGCTGGTGTCCGCCACGGCTCTCGCCGAACCCATCGATGTCGCCCCGGCCGGCGCCTGGCATCACCTCGATGCCTCCGGCCGTCAGAGTCTGGCGCTGGCCGGCGACCGCGTGGCCCTGGTCTGGGAGGACAGCCGCGACGGCATGCCGCGCTGTTACCTCGGCCTGAAAACATTGGCGGACACAGCGTTTCACGAGTATCCCCTGGGCCGGGGCGAATGCTTCGAGCCAAGCGTCACCGCCCTGGATGGCGAGCGTTTCCTGCTGGCCTGGGAGGATGCGTCCGGCATCAACGCCGCCCTCGCCACGGGCGCCGGACCGGCGGCGCCGGTAAGGCTCGGGCCTGGCGCGCACGCCAGCGTCGCGGCGCACCCCTCGCTCGGCGCGCTGATCGCCTGGAATGCGCCCGAGGGCCGCTGGCAGCGGGTCTGGCGGGCATCCTTGCGCCCGGACGGCGACACGCTGCGCGCGGGCAAGGCGGAAGCCGCCGATGCGCGGCCGCCCGTGGATGACCAGACCTATCCCGCGCTGGCGGCGAATGAGAGTGGTTTTCTGCTGGCCTGGGAAGACCGTCGCCACGGCCATACCGTCATCTATGCCAGCCGGAGCAGGGAGGGGCGCGACTGGAGCGCGCCGAAGCGGCTGAGCGGCAATCCCACCGGCAAGGCACAGGGCGATCTCGGGCGCGGCACCGGCGCCATGCGGCCGGCCGTGGCCAGTTTCGCCGGGCGTTTTGCCGCCACCTGGCTGGACAAGCGCGATTTCCTCTCCGGTTACGACGTCTACGCCGCCCTTGGCGAAGGCGACGGCTTCGCCAAGGATGGCAAGGCGCAGGACAGCTTCGGCGACGCCATCGCCCAGTGGCATGCGGCGATCGCGGGCAACCCGCGCGGCGATCTGCTCATCGCCTGGGACGATGACCGCGACGGCAGCTCCGACATCTGGCTGACCCGCCGCACGGCCAGCGGCTACAGCGACAACTTCACCTTCCCGGAAACCTCGGGGCCCACCCGCCAGACCGATCCCGCCATCGCGCTCGATGCCGCCGGCAACCTGCATTTGGCCTGGATCGAGCGGGCGGCCGAAGGCGAGAGCAACGGGCCGACGCGGCTACGCTACTGGATGGCGCCGTCCAGGTAGCACCGGACCGCCTTCAGGGCGCCTTTCCCCAGGCCGCGAACAGTGGATCCGCGTGGTTGCGCTGGTCGATGTACTTGTCATCCTCCGGCCGAGCCACGCCGCGCAGGGTTTCGCCGCGCAGGTCGACGAAGCCGGCGTCGCGCAGCAGGGCGAGGGCGAAGCCGAGACGCTCGAAGGGGTGCAGTTGGCGCCACAGGCGGATGACCTTGGGTGGGAACCAGCGGTCGGAAAAGGTCAGGACGCAGACCCCGCCGGGACGCAGCACCCGCCGTACTTCGGCCAGCACCATGCGCGGGCGGATCAGATATTCGATGGACGCGGTACACAAGACGACGTCGAACTGGGCGTCGCCCCAGGGCAGTTCATCCCGTTCGTTGAGGTCCTTCACCACGCGCTCGCGCAGGCGCGGATTGGCGGCGAGTTCCTCGAGGTTCAGGCCGAGACCGGCAATATGGCAATCGGCGGCCGTATCCGGCAGGTGCGAATCCCAGCTCGCCATCAGGTCGAGCACGCGTCCGCCCGCTGGCAGCAGGCGGCCATGGAGTGCGCTGATCGCCGCCCGGCAGGCGGCATCCAGGTGCTGGACGAAGCGCGGCTCGGCATAGAAACGGCTGTCGGTGGCGTCGTCCTCGCGGGCAAAACCGTCCAGGGAGAAATAGGTCGCCGCGGGGTCGGCGGACGGGGACTGCAGGCCGGGGCCGTCGAACAGTTCGGCCATGCGGCGGCCGGGGGCCGGCGGCAGCTCGCTCGGGCGCAGGATCAGGCGGGCATCGTGGCCGGCGAGAGGGTGGTTGGGATCCACCTGGATGTGGTCGCCCCGGACATCCAGCAGACGCGTCGGGCGCGCATCGCGCGCGCCCTGGGCCAGATCGGGAAAGGCCAGCCGTGGATAGAAACGGCCGGGAACCGCCTCGCCGCCCAGCCGGAAGTGGCCGCTCGCCAGGGCCACGGGAGCCAGGCCGGCGGGCGTGATCCAGGGCGAGGGGTCGAGTTCGGCTTCGCCGCGCGCTCGCGCCTGTTCCGCCGCCCGCGTCCAGCGGCCATCGGCGAGCAGGGCGCTGTCGGCGACGATCAGCCGGTCGCGGTGATGGACCGCTTCATCGCACCAGACGAGCGTCGCTTCGATGGCCATGGTGCCGGGGCTCAGCGCATGTAAGCGTAGCCCGCCTGTTGCAGCCGGACGATTTCCGCGTCGGCCATCGGCACCAGGCTGACAAAGCCGTGGATGTCCTCCGGTTGAAAACCATGGCCTTCCGCCGCCAGCTTGCACATGCGGAATTCGATCAGGCCGGTCTGGGTGGCGCTTTGCGCCCGCTGCATCAGTTCGCGGTGCTTGTCGAGGTTCTTGACCGCGAAGAAGGGAATCTCCTTGCCGTGCAGGACGATCACCACCTTGTTGTCGAACGGGTCGCTGCCGTTCAGATCGAGCAGCAATTGCGCGCGGCTGATCACGGAACGCATCGCGGCCTCGGAACTCGTCGTCACGTCATACACCACCTTCTGTTTTTCATAGCTCTGCGCCACCGCCTTGCCACGCCCCCAGGGGGGCTCCGGATCCGCCGCGATGGCCGGGGAGATGAGCAGAAAGGCGAGTAAAGGCAGTAATCGGCGCATGGACGGCTCCTGAGAGGGGGGACGAATCGAGTCTGATCGCCTCGGCCTCGATCGGTCGCGGCGGCGATGCAGGCGGCATGCTACCCGTATCACGGATGTCCGCGGTATTTCCGTCGGTCAGCGGGTACAGGCCATGGCGCTGACGGGCCCGCGCGCAGGCTTCGTCGCCGGCGGCGAACTCGCGGCAGGTGCTCGATCTGAGCGGATGGATGGCGCAACTGACCGACCGGCCGATGTCGCCTTCGAGGGCGACGTAGCGCGGCGATGCGCGTTCGCTGCCGCGCATCGCGACATGGTGGGGGCTGACCGGCGTGGTCAGGTATTCGGGGACGCCGCCACCGGGATGGGCATCGGTTTCCGCCCAATAGAACGACACGCGAAACGTGGCGCGGCAGGCGCCACAAGTACCGTGTTGAAGCGTTCTTCCTGGGTTTTCGGCAGCCAGTCGCGTTCGGCATGGCTGATGGCGATGGCCGCGTTGAGCACCGCCGTCACCGCGTTGGGCAGGTCTTCCTGGCCGCTGACCAGGCTCAATGCGCCGCCTTCGGACAGGCGCACGCCGCCCAGTCGGCTCCGCACCCGATCCAGCCGCGCACGGCTCAGGTTCGCGCCCAAGGCGCTGGCGTGCATGAGGGCATCGGCATGGTCGGTGACCAGCCATAGTCCCTGGCCGCTCGGCTCGACGAATACTCCCAGATGCTCGCCGTCATCGAAGGTAAAGGGCGACCAGAGCCGCAGCGCGTCGTTGTTGCGCGGGGCGCAGGCATAGCCCAGGTGTTCCAGCAGGTTCGCGCAGTTCATGGCAGTGCCAGGTTGAGTTGTTCACTGGATGTGGGCATTTATTGACGGACGCTCGGAAAGCGTCCTTGTGGCTTTGGAGTCGGCACATGGTCAAGAGACATCTACACCTCCAGCAGCGCTCGTTCGCCCAGTCCGCCGGCCAGGCCGTCCGCTTCCAGCTTCAGGTCCGGGATGTGGGTGAAGGAGATGCGCATGGGGGCCTCCTCCTGGGCCAGGAAGGCGCCGCCGAAATAGAGCGCCTCGGCGCCAAATTTCACCCGGATGCGGTCGAGCGCCGTATCCAGGCCGGGGTTGCGGCTGCCGTCGGGGAACAGCGGCAGGCTGACCTTGTCGTGGGCGACGAGATCGCCGAACACCATGCCGACCTTGATCGGCTCGCGCCGGCGCGGCCGTTCCGCCCAGAGCGCGGCGAGCAATCTGAGGCAGGCGAGGGTGTCCCCCATCGGCGCGAAGCGGGTTTCCACGCCCCAGTCGGCATGTTTTCGGTAGCTCACGCGCAGCCCCAGGCTGCCGGCCAGGTAGCCCTCGGCGCGCAGGCGCAGCGCGGCCTTCTGGGTCAGCTTGGAGAGCACCGAGAAGGCGCCGGCGTCGAAGCGCAGATGCGGCGGCAGCACATGGGAGTGGCCGAGGCTGGAACGTTTCGACGGCGGCAACACCACGTCGACGCCACGCAGGCGGTCATACATGCGCTCGCCCTCGACGCCGCCCCAGACCCGGCGCAGATGCGCGCGATCGGCGCGGCACAGGGTTTCCACCGCGCGGATGCCATGTCGCTCCAGACGCTCCAGCATGGCGTGGGCGATGCCATTCAGGTCCTGGAGTTTCAGGTGGAACAGGCAGTCGGGCAGGTCTTCCGGCCGGATCACCACCAGGCCGTCCGGTTTCTGCATGTTGGAAGCGGTCTTCGCCAGGAAACGGTTGGGGCCGATGCCGATGGAACAGGTCAGCACCTCGCTCACCTGCTCGCGCAGCTTCGCCTTCACCTCGCCGGCGAGCTCGCGGATGACGCGCTCCTGTCGCCAGGAGCCGGTGAGGTCGCAGGCCACCTCGTCGATGGACAGCACCTCGCTCACCGCGATGACCGTGTCGACCACATCCATCAGGCGATGGTGCATCTCCACGTAGACGCGCGGCCGCGCCTGCACGAAGGCAATCTCCGGGCAGAGCCGGCGCGCGTCCCTGACGCCGGTGCCGGTCTTCACCCCGAAACGCTTGGCTTCGCGGCTGGCGGCGATGCAGCAACTGGTCTCCGCCAGCACCGGCAGCACGCCCACGGGCCGCCCGCGCAGTTCCGGGCGCAGGTGCTGCTCCACCGAGGCGAAGTAGGAATTGAAGTCGAGGAGGAGTGCGCGCAATGACATGGGCAAAGAACGATCGTTCTGGTGTTGCAGAATAGAACGATCGTTCTTCTTGGGCAAGGCCGGTGGCTCGTCCACGGACGTGCAGCGTCGGCTTCCATCCGGCTTTTCCGGACTGCCGATGCCGCGCGGGCATCTGGGATAATCGCGCCCCGCTTTTTGCTGGTGATCGACATGATCGACAACACCGTCCGTGCCCGCCTCGCCTTTTCCTTCAAGGCCGAGGATTACGAACTCGACGCCATCATCGACCTGGACCGATACCTCGGGCAGATGCCCGATTTCCATCGGCTCCTGGCCAAGGCGCATGGGATCGACCCCTACTCCTACCTGTACGACGCGCTGGAGTCGCACGACATCGTTTTTTCCGATGCCACCGGGGTGGCGGCGCAAAGTTGCCGGGATGGCGACTTCGACTGGTCGCGCTTCGAACAGGACAGGCGCGAGGAGGAGGATCTGCGGGTGGTCGGGGAGATCGCGGCGCGGCTGCTGGGCGCGTCCGCTCTGGAGGAGCGGCCCGAGATCGAGGCCGCCTTGCTGGCGGCGTATCGGGCGGGCAAGGCGGCAGGCGCCGCCTGAGCCGGGGCGCGTCTACGGCAGGCGGATGCTCGCGCTCTGGCCGGGATAAGTGCCGGTGGCGCGCGGCAGGGCGACGTCGAGGAGGACGCGGCCTTCCGCCTGCGCGCCGAGGGCGCGAATGCGTCCTTTCAGGGTCTGACCGGCCACCTGCACGGCGGCGTCATCGCCCAGTCGGAGGCTCGCGGCCTGGGCGGCATCGATGGGCGCGCGGGCCAGCCATTCGTCGGCGCGGGCGATGCTGACCACGGCGGCGGGTTGGCAGGGGATGGTGATGACCTGGCCGGGTTCGCCGTGACGGGCCAGGATGACGGCGTCGAAGGGGGCGCGCAGTTCCGATTCCGCGAGCAGGCGGCGGGCTTTTTCCACCCGCGCCTGGGCGGCGGCCAGACCGGATTGCGCGCGGGCATGGCGCAGCTTGGCGGCATCGAGTTCGGTGGTGGAGGCGACGGTGCGCGCATACAGTTCCGTGACCCGTTCCAGGTCGCGACCGGCATCGGCCGCTTCCTGGGTGAGGCGGTCGAAGTCGGCGCGCGCTTCCGCGACGCCGGCCTTGTAGAGGGTGGGGTTGAGGGCGGCGAGCAGCTCGTTCTTCTTCACCATCTGGCCGGCCTGGACATCGACCCGCTCCAGGACGCCGGCGACGGGCAGAGTGAGGCTGACGCGGCCGGACCAGTCGAGGCTGGCGGCATGATCCGCGGCGAGGGCTTGGCCCGCGACCAGCGCGAGCAACAGCGTGCGAAGCATCATTTCTTGTTCTCCATTCTTATCGACTCCAGCGATGTGCCCAGCAGGGCTTCGAGGCGCGCCAGGGCGAGCGCCAGGCGGTATTCGACGGCGCGCTTGCGCAGATGGGCCGTCTGGGTCTCGGCCATGCTGCTGCCCAGGTTGGTCTTCAGCTCCATTTCGTATTCGGCGCGCGCCTTCTCCAGGGCGAGTTCGCGGTAGTGCGCGTTGGCCTCGCCGCCACGCCGCTCGCTGTCGCGCAGATAGTGGATTTCCTCCCAAGTATCGGCCAGGGCCTGGCGCAGCTCCTGTTGCAGCTTGTCGTATTGCGCCTGGCGTTCCTGAAATACCGCTTGTTCGCGCGCCATGCGGGCGTCGATGCGACCGCCCTGCCAGAGGGGCCAGACGAAGTTGAGACCGGCGCGGACGTCGTCGCGCGTGCTGGCCTGGCGGCTCCAGGCGGCGGCCTCGGCTTCGAACTCCAGGCTGGGGCGGTCATCGGCGCGCACGCCTTCGATGCGCTTGCGCGCGGCGGACAGCATTTGCTTCTGCGCCTGCAGGCGCGGATTGTGCGCCAGCATGGTGTCGAGCAGGGGGGCGAGTTCGGGCAGTGGACGATCGTTGTGGACGAGCCTGGGGTCGACCAGGTCTTCCCTGACGGCTTCCGCGCGGTTGAGCGCGAGGCCGAGTTGCATGCGCTTGTCGCGCAGCTTGCGCACCACGTCGTTGCGTCGGGTGCGGCTGTCGAGGTAGCGCGATTCGAGATCCGCGAGTTCCCATTGCGGCATCTGGCCGAGGTCACGTCTGTCCTTGGCGTTGTCCCAGTTGACATAGGCCACCGCCATGAACTCGGTGTCGGCGGCATATTGCATGTCGGCCAGGAGCGCGTCGAAGTAGCGCGCCATCAGGGTCAGGCGACGCTGCGCGCGGGTGTCGAGCAGTTGCAGGTCGCGCGCGGCCGCCTCTTCGCGGGCGGCGGTGATGCCGCTGTCGCGGCGGCCGGCGTCGAAGAGCATCTTGCGGGCGTTGAGACGGGCCTGGTGGTCGGGGTGGAAACGATCGTTGTAGTAGTCGTTGCGGCCACTGCGCAGGGTGCCTTCCAGGCTGACGCGAAAATCGTTGAGACTTTCACTGAGCTGTTGCTCGGCCTGGGCGGCGGTTTGCCGCGCGCGGGCGAGGTCGAGGTCGGGGTGCGCCGCGTCGGCGGCCGCCAGCACGGTTTCCAGCGTGAGTGTCGTCGGCGGTTCGGCGGCCTGGGCGCCACTGACGAGCAACGCCAGGAACAGCCAGCGCCACCTCATGGTCTGGCTGCCTTCTTGTAGACGTTGAAGGGCTGTGTTCTGTAGATGCCCTCCACCACGTAGCGGCCGAGGAGCATGAACTCTTCGATGGTCTGGGTGGCGCCGGTGAAGCGGGTGACGGGATTGCCCTCCAGGTCGAAGAACAGGAAGGTGGGGGTGGCGCGCGCCCGGTTGGCCAGAGCGAAGGCCTTTTCCGTGGTGGCGTTGCCCTGGAAATCGATCATGTCGGTGCCGCCTTTCACATCCATCGCGTAGATCAGGAAGTGCTTGCGGTACCAGTCCTGCACTTCCGACTGGTTGAGCACCGTGCCCTTCATGCGCGAGCAGAACGGGCAGTCTTCCATCTCGAACATGATCAGCACGCCTTGCTTGCCTTCCTCCTTGGCGATGGCGAGTTCTTCCTTGAAGTCGCCCATCTTGGCCATGAAGAAGTGGCTGTGCGGATCGCGAACTTCCGCCAGCGCGGGTTGCGCCAGGGTGAAGGCGAACGTGAGGATGAGGGCGAGCCAGCGCATGATCATGTCTCCTTATTTCTTGTTGCGGATATAGCGCTCGATACCGTCGCGGGTGACGGCGCCGACGTTGTAGGCGACCTGTTTGCCCTGCGGGTTGTACAGGTAGGTGGTGGGCAGCCCGGGAATGGCGCCGACCTGGGCGGCGAGCTTGTGGGTGCCCAGCACCATGGGATAGCTGATCATCATCTGCTCGGAGAATTGCAGGACTTCCTTGGGGTCGCGGTAATCCATCGCCACGCCGATCACCACCAGGTTGTTCTTCTTGCTTTCGTGCAGCGCGACCAGATCGGGGATTTCTTCCAGGCAGGGGGGGCACCAGGTGGCCCAGAAGTTGACCAGTACCCACTTCCCCTTGTACTGCGCAAGGCTCTGGGTCTTGCCGGTGCTGTCGGTGAAGGTGAACGCCTGGGCGCTGACGGCGCTGACGAGGAGCAGCAGGAAGAGACCGAGACGGGGGATCATGGGGTGTCCTGAAAAAAGCAGATGTGACCACAAGGGTCGTGAGTGGTTCAGTGGTCTTTTTCAACCAAGGCTTCGGATGCCATGGCGGCATGCCCGCCATCCGAGGCGTGGGTGAGATACAGCGCCAGGCCGATGAGGGCGACGGCGCCGGCCAGATAGAACACGTCCACGGTGGCCATGTAGAAGATGGCGATGGCCGCGGCCATGCTCGCCACCACGGCGAACGACACCACGTAGCGGCTGCGCCAGAGCATGCCTTCGAAGATTTTCTCGACCAGTCGCATCGCCGCTCTCCGGGTACGTGGAAAATTGCCGTTCCGGGGCGTTTTCCCCAAAGGTAGAATGCCTCGACCCGACATGCCCGCGGCGCTGCGCCGGGATGTCGTCGAATACCTCCTAGGAGTAACGGGAACACATGCAACCCAGATACGTCCTGCCCGCTCGCGAGCCGGCGCGCACTATAAACTTGGAGACAAAACCCAAGCAAGTCGATGCCTGGCTGTTGCGTCTGCCCATGTCCAATCCCTCCGAGGCGGGGGAGGAGCTGGCGGATTATCTGGCAACGCTGAATCGCGCCGACGTCTCCCACGAGGTGCGCGCCAAGGTGATGGGACGGCTCTATCCGGTGGTCGAGGAAGTGGTCGGGTCGTTGCGCGAGCAATATGGTTCGGTTTCCCTGCCGCTGCCGGCCCGGCAGCGACGCAACGCCGAACTGGCGCAGCGGCTGCTCATGGAGACCGCGGATTGCTACAAGGCGCTGGCCCTGGAGTGGCTGGGCAAGCGTTTCCGCCTGTTCGGCGGCAATCCGCTGCCGCTGTATCTGCAACGTATCCTGCTGGCCCTGCAGTCGGTGCTGGACGTCTGCTACGAAACCCATGAATCCTGCCCGCACGGGCTCTGGGTGGATTTGCACCAGACCTACAATTACGCCTTGCGCAACGGTCTCCATGGCGTGGTGCCGGAGGGCAGCAAACAGATGCTGTCCCTGGAGCAGATCTACATGGCGACCCTGCTGATGGCGCTGGCCGATCCCTATCATTTCCCGCAAAGCGAACTGGGCTGGGCCAAGGACATCATCGCGCGCTACGCCAATCTGGCGCGGCTCCATCCCGCCGAGGAGGCGGTGAAGGGCAGTGCCGGCCTGTTCCTGGTCGAGGTCAATACCGATTCGGCGCCAAGGCCGCTGGCGCGCGAGCCGCACCCCATGAATCCACGCTGGGACCTGTTGTTGACCACCACCGAGCTGGCGAAACACCTCGCCCTCCTTGGCGCGCATCTGCGCGGCCAGGAGGACATCGAGAAGCTCGGTCTGCCGGAGGCCGCGCGAGATCCCGCGTATTCGACCATGCTGCGCCGTCTGAAGCTCAACTGGGGCGCGTCGCTGCAACGCATGGCGCAGCGC
>CAZONS010000024.1:14691-21224 GCA_964581195.1 uncultured Thiobacillus sp.
GCTGCGCCGTCTGAAGCTCAACTGGGGCGCGTCGCTGCAACGCATGGCGCAGCGCCGTCGGCATCAGGGGGGGCGTGAGTTCGAGGTGTGCATGGGTTTCAAGTCGGTGCACACCCTGCTCGCGCCGCAAGTCGCGAAGGACGCCATCGTCTATGGCAGCAGCACGCATGAGGCGGCGCCGGTGCGGGTGCGTTGCCAGACGGTGAACGACAGCATGGGCGGCTTGTCGCTGCGCCATAGCGGCCCTGGCCTGCAGGTCCGGGTCGGCGACGTGGTCGGCTTGCGTCAGGGCGATACGCCCTGGAGCATCGGCCTGGTGCGCTGGTTTCGCATCCCGGCCGCGGGCGAAGTCTATTTCGGCGTGCAACTCCTGGCGCCGCAGGCGGATGCCGTGCAATTGCGCCGGATCGACAACGGCCGTCAGTGGCCCGGTTTGCTGTTGCTGCCCAATCCGGTCACCCGCCAGGCGCCGATGCTGCTGTCGCTGCCCAGCGCCTTCGCGCCCGAGGTCGCGGCCGAAGCGCGCACCCTTCAGGGCAAGCACACCATCAGGATCGAGAAACGTCTGGAGTCGACGCCCAATGTCGATGTCTATCGCTTCCAGATGGACGAGAAGGCGGTCCCCGCCACGGTGGGCTGATCGACAAAAAAAGCGCGGCATGGCCGCGCGATCCCGCCGGTGCCCTGGTGTGATCAGTCGGAGCCGGTCAGCTTCTGGTATTTGGCGTACAGCGCATCCTTGTCTTCCACGTAGTTGGGGTTGATCGGGATGCAGTCCACCGGACAGACTTCGCGACACTGCGGCGTGTCGAAATGGCCGATGCATTCGGTGCATTTGTTGGGGTCGATGATGTAGATGTCCTCGCCTTGAGTGATGGCCCCGTTCGGGCACTCCGGTTCGCACACGTCGCAATTGATGCATTCATCGGTAATCATCAGCGCCATAACTTCTTCCTTTCTCGAATCAATTGCTGAATTTGGCGGTCAGTCGGGCGGCTACCTCGGGATGCACGAATGGCTTCACATCGCCGTGGAGTCGCGCGATTTCTCGCACCATGCTGGCGGATATGAACATGTGTTGTTCCGCCGGCGTTAAAAAAACCGTTTCCATTTCCGGGTTCAGGCGGCGGTTCATGCCCGCCAGCTGAAACTCGAATTCGAAATCCGATACCGCGCGCAGCCCGCGCAACACCAGATTGGCGCCGAGGCCACGGACGAAGTCGACGAGCAATCCGCTGAACGGCTGGACCCGCGCGCCAGGAATGCCGGCGAGGGCCAGGCGAAGCATCTCGACCCGTTCGTCCAGGCTGAAGCAGGGGCTTTTCGGCGCGTTGTCCGCCACCGCCACCACGATTTCGTCACACAGCCCGAGCGCGCGCCGCACCAGATCTTCGTGCCCGCGGGTGACGGGGTCGAAGGTGCCTGGATAGACGATGACGCGTTTCACTCAAGCTCCAGCAGACAGAAATGGGATGAACCCGCGCGGCCCTGGCGTAGTAGCGTCATGCCTTCCGGCTGCAGGGGCTTGGGCGATTCGGCGTAGATTCTACCGTCAGGCGCCAGGTGTGTCGCCGCAAGCGGCAGGATCAGCGGCAATAAATCAGAGGAGAAGGGCGGATCGAGGAAGATCAGGTCGAATTTCTCGCCGCAACTCGCCAGGTAGTCACGCGCGTCGCGCCGCAGGATCTCGACGCCGGTCATGTTCAGGGCGGACGCGCTGCGCAGCAGGGCTTCATGTGCCAGGCGGTCCTGTTCCAGCATCACGACGCGGGCGGCGCCGCGCGATACGGCCTCGAAGCCCAGCGCGCCGCTACCGGCGAAGGCGTCCAGGCAGGTGAGCCCGTGCAGCCGCTGGCCCAGCCAGTTGAACAGGGTTTCCCGCACCCGGTCCGGCGTCGGCCGCAAGCCGGGCAGGTCGGGGAAGTGCAGCAGGCGACGGCGATGTGCGCCGCCGATGATGCGAACGCTGTTACTTGTCCTGGCTTTCAAGTTGCCCACCCACGATGACCGTATCCATCGCCGCGGGTCGCAGCCGCGCGCGGAAGGCGCGCAGGACATCTTCGCGGCTCACCGCTTCCACCCGGGCGGGATAGGTGTCCAGCCAGTTCGCTGGCAAACGGTAGAAACCGATCACGGCCAGGTATTCGAGAATCTTCTTGTTGCTGTCGATGCGCATGGGAAAGCCGCCGACGATGTTGTTCTTCGCCTGGGTCAGTTCGGCTTCGCTGGGGCCCTCGGCGAGATAGCGTTCCAGTTCGGCGCGGGCGGAATTCACCGCGTCGTCGGTGGCGTCGCGCCGGGTCTGCAGGCCGATCTGGAAGGGGCCGAGCTCGCGCATCGGCATGAAATAGCTGTAGACGCTGTAGGCGAGTCCCTTCTTGTCGCGGATGGCCTGGGTCAGGCGGGAGTCGAAGCCGCCTCCGCCGAGGACATAGTTGCCGACATACAGCGGGAAGTAGTCCGGGTCTTCCCGCAGCAGGCCGGGCTGGCCCATGAACAGGTGGCTTTGCGTGGCTGAGTGCGGGATGACCTGTCGTGTGCCTCGCTCGGAGATGTTGACCGGGGGGATCGGTGCCGGCGCCTCACCTTCGGGCAGGGCCCGGGCGAGCTTTTCCGCGAGTGCTTCCGCTTCGCCGCGGCTGATGTCGCCCATCACGGCGATGGTCATGCCGCGCGCGCGGTAATGCGCGCGGTGGAAGGCGACCAGATCGTCGCGAACGAGCCGCGCGATCGTGTCGACCTCGCCGCCCTCGTTCAGCGCGTAGGGGTGGTCGCCGTAGATCGCGGCCTGGAATGCCTTGGCGCCGAGATAGTCGGGACGGGTTTCCGACTCGCGCAGTCCGGCGATGACACGCGCCTTTTCCCGTTCCAGGATGCTGGCGTCGAAACGCGGCGCGGACAGGACGGCGGCCAGCACGTCGCTGGCCTGGTCGCGCTCCACCTTGCCCGAGAGGGTGCGGATCTGGAAGCCGGCGCGGTCGGCGTCGAAACGGCCATTCAGGGTCGCGCCCACGTCGGCCATCCTTTCCGCGATGTCGCGTTCGTCGTAAGGCCCCGCGCCCAGCGCCATGAGTTGGCGGGTGAGGCTGGCGAGGCCGGACTTCTCGCGGCTGTCGCGGGCGCTGCCGGCGGCGAAGTCGACACTGACGTCGAGCATCGGCAATTCATGGTTTTCCACGAAGTAGACGCGCGCGCCCTGTGGCGTCGTCCAGTGCTGGATATCGAGCCCGGCGAGCGCCGCCGGCGCCAGAAGCAGCGTGGCCAGGAACAGCAGGATGCGATCAGAAAGCATGGCGGCCTCCGAAGCCACGACGGGCCGGTTGGGTGTCCATCGGTTGCGGATCGAGCCGGGCCACGGTGAGATGGTCGTCAACCAGATACTTGCGCGCCACCTCGCGGACCTGCTCGGGGGTGACCTCCTTCAGCTTGCGAAAGCGCGTGTCGCGGGCGCGATAGTCGAGCCCGGCGGTGGTCCATTCGCCGATCAGCATGGCCTGGTAGAACAGGGAGTCCTGCTGATACACCTGGCTGGCCAGCACCTGCGCCTTGACCCGCGCGAGTTCCCGGTCGTCGACGCCGTCCTTCACGATGCGGGCGATCTCCGCCTTCAGGGCGTCCGCCACTTCCGCCACGTCATGGCCTTCGGCCGGAGTGGCATCGATCATGAACATGGATGGGCCGCGCGCGACCCCGTCGTAGCCGGCGCTGGCCTCGGTGGCCAGGCGCTGGTCACGCACCAGGGATTGGTTCAGGCGCGCCGAGGCATGGCCGTCCAGCACCCCGGCGAGAATTTCCAGGGCGTAGGGGTCGCTGTCCCGCTCCGGGTCGCGCAGGCCAGGGGTGTGCCAGGCCAGGGCCACCACCGGCAGCTTGGCCGGAGCCTTCACCACCACCTCCCGCGTACCGCGTTGCTCCGGTTCGTTCTGCGGTTTGCGCGGCGGCAGGGGGCGGGCGGCGATGGGGCCGAAATACCGCTCGGCCCAGGCGAACACCTGGGCGCTGTCGACATCGCCAGCCACCACCAGGGTGGCGTTGTTGGGGGCGTACCAGCGCTGGTACCAGTCGCGCGCGTCGTCCACGGTCATGTTCTTCAGGTCGTCCATCCAGCCGATGATCGGGCGCCGGTAGGGGTGTGCCTGCAGGGCCGTGGCCATGAGCCCCTCGTAGAGTCGCGCTTGCGGATTGTCCTCGGTGCGCAGTCGCCGTTCCTCCATGACGACCTGGATTTCCTTGGCGAACTCGTCGGCGGAGAGGTTGAGGTTCGCCATGCGGTCGGCTTCCAGCTTCAGCGCCAGTTCCAGGCGATCTTTCCGCAGGGTCTGGAAATAGGCGGTGTGGTCGCGCGAGGTGAAGGCGTTCTCACGACCACCGGCTGCCGCGATGCGACGGGAGAACTCGCCGGCCGGCACCGTGTGGGTGCCCTTGAACATCATGTGCTCCAGCACGTGCGCGACACCGGTGGTGCCATTGAATTCATCGATGCTGCCGGCGCGGTACCAGACCTGCGAGACCGCCACCGGGGCGCGGCGATCGGTCTTGACGATGACACGCATGCCGTTGTCGAGCGTGCGCTCGACGATCTCGGCGTGCGCCACGGTTGTGACGGCGATGCTCAGGACGAACAACAAGTGCTTCATGTAGGTCAGGCCAGGACGAGGCGGGAGGGGGCGCATGATAGAATTTCCAGGCTTATAACGCAGCCTCTGACGCACATTCCCCGTGTTTGGTTTCTTCAAATCCAGAAAGTCACCGTCCGAATCCGCCACCGAGGCGGCGGATGAGACCGCGCGCGCCATCGACGGCGCGCCCGAACCTGTCGCGCCCGCCGCAACCGGGCCCGAGCCGGCGGCGGCCCCCGCCCCCGAGGCCAAGCCCAGGCTGTCCTGGGCGCAGCGCCTCAAATCCGGATTGGCGCGGACACGCGGTACCTTCACGAGCCAGATCGCGGGCCTGTTCGGCGCCGGCGCCAAGATTGACGAAACCCTGTTCGAGGAGCTGGAGAGCGTGCTGCTCACCGCCGACGTCGGCGTCGAAGCCACCCAGCACCTGATCGAACAATTGCGCAGCCGCACCAGGCGCGACCGTCTGACCGAGGCGAGCCAGCTCAAGGAGGCGCTCAAGGATGAATTGGCCGCGCTGCTGGCGCCACTGGAGCGGCCACTCGATCTCACCGGCGGCAAGCCCTTCGTGATCATGCTCGCCGGCGTCAACGGCGCCGGCAAGACCACCACCATCGGCAAGCTGGCGCGACGTTTCCAGGCCGAGGGCAAGAGCGTGCTGCTCGCCGCCGGCGATACCTTCCGCGCCGCCGCGCGCGAGCAGTTGGCGGAATGGGGGCGGCGCAACAACGTGGAAGTGATCGCCTCGCAGGCCGGCGACGCCGCCGCCGTGATCTTCGACGCCATCCAGTCCGCCCGCGCGCGCGGCATCGACGTGGTGCTGGCCGATACCGCCGGCCGCCTGCCCACCCAGTTGCACCTGATGGAAGAGATTCGCAAGGTCAAGCGGGTGATCCAGAAGGCCGACGCCAGCGCCCCGCACGAGGTGCTGCTGGTGCTCGACGCCAACATCGGCCAGAACGCGCTGGCGCAGGTGAAGGCTTTCGACGAGGCGCTGGGACTCACCGGCCTGGTGATGACCAAGCTGGACGGTACCGCCAAGGGGGGCGTCATCGCGGCGCTGGCGAAGCGACAGCCAGTGCCGGTGCGCTTCATCGGTGTCGGCGAGGGGCTGGAGGACCTGCAACCTTTTCGTGTCGGTGAATTCGTGGACGCGCTGTTCGCATGAGCGCCGCCGCGCTGATCGAGATTTCCGAGGTCACCAAGCGCTATCCCGGTGGCCACGAGGCGCTGTCCAATATTTCCCTGGCCATCGCGCCGGGGGAAATGGTGTTCCTCACCGGCCACTCCGGCGCCGGGAAGAGCACGCTGCTCAAGCTCATCGCCGCCATCGAGCGCCCGACCAACGGCCACATCATCGTCAATGGCCAGAATGTCGGTCGCATGAAGCGACCGGCCCTGCCTTTCTTTCGCCGCAACATCGGTCTGATCTTTCAGGATCACAAGCTGCTCTATGACCGCAGCGTGTTCGACAACGTGCTGATGCCGCTGCATATCCAGGGTGTGATCGGTGCCGATGCCGCCAAGCGGGTACGCGCGGCGCTGGACAAGGTGGGTCTGCTCAACAAGGAGCGGGCGCGGCCCATCACCCTCTCCGGCGGCGAACAGCAGCGTCTGTGCATCGCCCGCGCCATCGTCAGCCGCCCCGCCCTGGTGCTGGCCGACGAACCCACCGCGAACCTGGACGACGCCTATGCCCGCGACATCATGGACATGTTCCGCGCCTTCAACGAGGTCGGCGTCACCCTCGTCATCTCCACCCACGACCAGGACCTGATCCACCGCTACGGCGGGCGCACGGTCACCCTGGCCTACGGCAAGCAGGTGTCATGAAACGACCCCCTGACTCGCCGCGCTCTTTTCCTGATGAAGCCCCTACCCTTCGGTACCCCGAGGGGGAGGTCAGTTCCTTCG
>CAZONS010000025.1:0-20923 GCA_964581195.1 uncultured Thiobacillus sp.
GGGCGTCGCGCAGCAGCGGCCAGTTCTCCGGGTCGTGGTAACGCAGGAAGGCCTTGTGCAGCTTGCGCACGCGCCCGGCGCGCACCACCGGCACCGCCGGGTTTTTCGCGCCGCCGCCCAGCACCTTCTTCAGTGGATTGCGCTCGGTGTGATACATGGTGGTGGCCAGCGCCATCGGCGTCGGCAGGAAGGTCTGCACCTGGTCCAGACGGAATTTGTTGTGTTTCAGCCAGAGCGCCAGATTGAGCATGTCCTCATCGGTGGTGCCCGGATGCGCGGCGATGAAGTAGGGAATCAGGTACTGCTCCTTGCCGGCCTCCCTGGAGAAGCGTTCGAACATCTGCTTGAAGCGGTCGTAGGCGCCGATGCCCGGCTTCATCATGTGGTTGAGCGGGCCGTCCTCGGTGTGCTCCGGGGCGATCTTGAGATAGCCACCGACATGGTGGGTGACCAGTTCCCTCACGTATTCGGGTGAACGCAGCGCCAGGTCGTAGCGCACCCCGGAGCCGATCAGGATCTTCTTGATGCCGGGCAGCGCCCGCGCCTTGCGATACAGCTGGATCAGCGGCCCGTGGTCGGTGCCCAGGTTCTCGCAGATGTCCGGGAACACGCAGGAAAGCCGGCGGCAGGCCGATTCGATCCTCGGGTCCTTGCAGGCCAGCCGGTACATGTTGGCGGTGGGGCCGCCGAGATCGGAGATCACCCCGGTGAAACCCGGGGTCTTGTCGCGGATGGCCTCGATCTCGTGGAGGATGGAGTCCTCCGAGCGGCTCTGGATGATGCGCCCCTCGTGCTCGGTGATGGAGCAGAAGGTACAGCCGCCGAAGCAGCCGCGCATGATGTTGACCGAGAAGCGGATCATCTCCCAGGCGGGTATCTTCGCCTCGCCGTAATCCGGGTGCGGCGCGCGCGCATAGGGCAGATCGTAGACGCGGTCGAGTTCCTCGGTGGAGAGCGGCAACGGCGGCGGGTTCAGCCAGACATCACGCAGGCCGGCCCCCTCCCCGTGCGCCTGGACGATGGCGCGGGCATTGCCCGGATTGGACTCCAGATGAAACATGCGCGAGGCGTGGGCGTAGAGCACCGGGTTCTTCTCAACCTGCTCGTAGGCGGGGATGCGCAGTACCGTGTGGGCGCGCGCGGCGGCGCGTTGCGCCAGACGTTCCGCCTTGCTCACCAGGTGGATTGGTTGCATTGCCGGCGTTGTTCCCTCTCCCCCGGAGGGGGAGGGGAGAACGGCATAGGGATCGGGATGCGGATCGACGCGGCCCACGATTTCCAGTTGCGTCGAGTCGATCTCCGCCCAGTCCTCGCCCGGTTTCCAGCCATACGGCGCCATGAAGGCGGTGCCGCGCAGATCGCGGATATCGGTGATCGCCTCGCCCGCCGCCAGACGGTGGGTCAGCGCCACCAGCGCCCGCTCGGCGTTGCCGAACAGCAGCATGTCGGCCTTGGAGTCGGCCAGCACCGAGCGGCGCACCTTGTCCGCCCAGTAGTCGTAATGGGCGATGCGGCGCAGGCTCGCCTCGATGCCGCCGATCACCACGTTCACCCCGGCATAGGCCTCGCGGCAGCGCTGGGAATAGGCCACCACGGCGCGATCCGGGCGCTTGTTGGGCTCGGCATGGGCGGTGTAGGCGTCATCGGAGCGGATTTTCCGGTCCGAGGTATAGCGGTTCACCATCGAATCCATGTTTCCCGCCGTCACCCCGAAATACAGGTTCGGCCGGCCGAGGGCGCGGAAGGCGTCGGCGGAACGCCAGTCCGGCTGGCTGATGATGCCGACGCGGAAGCCCTGCGCCTCCAGCAGGCGGCCGACCAGGGCCATGCCGAAACTGGGGTGGTCGATGTAGGCGTCGCCGGTCACCAGAATGACATCGCAGCTATCCCAGCCGAGCGCCTCCATCTCCCGGCGCGACATCGGCAGGAACGGCGCCACGCCGAAACGCTTGGCCCAGTAGGGACGATAGGAGAACAGGGGTTTCGGGGTATCCAAGGCGGTCCATGCGGAAAGGGCCAGAGCGCCATCGGGTCGCTGCTGGCGGGTCGATCAGGGGGGCGGCGGCGGCCACGGGTCGTGGCCGGGCGGCGCAAGGCGGCTATTCAAACATAACTTGACCGCCGGCGAGGCAAATAAGCGCAACCCGGACGGCGGCGGCGGGTCGCGCGGTGCGCATCGGCCATGGCGACGCCCGGGGGCGGCCATCCCACGCGCCCCGCCGCGATCAGTGCGCGCGGACGGGCGGCGACGCCGCGCTGACCACCAGGCCCCGGCCCAGTTTGCGCAGGGTGTGGATGCCCCAGTCGAAGCCGCTGCCATCCAGGCGGATCACCGCATCCCTGTCCGCGCAGGCGGCTTGCAGCGGCAGGATGGCGCCATGCCGGGGAATCTCGCATTCCGGCATGATCTCCAGCACCGGGGTCAGGACGAAGGCGCGCTGGTGCATGCGCGGATGCGGCAGGGTGACGAAGCTGTCGTCGAGCACCTGATCGTCATACAGCAGCAGGTCGAGATCGAGCGTGCGCGGGCCGTTGTGCAGCGCGCGCCGGCGACCGTGACGGCTCTCCAGGGCCAGCAGTTCCGCCATCAGGGCCGGCGGCGGCAGCGCGGTTTCCACCAGCGCCACGGCGTTGATGAAGTCGGGCTGGTCGGCGTAGCCCACCGGCGCGGTGCGGTACAGCGAGGAAGCGCGCAGCAACTGGGTGCGCGGCAATTCGTCCAGTTCCGCCATCACCCGCGGCAGACGCCGGACGGGGCCATCGAGGTTGCCGCCGAGCGCGATCAGGGCGCGGCTCATGCCGCCCTGCCCAGGATGCGCGCGCGGTGTTCCAGCAGGGCTTCGCGGACCAGGGGCGCGAGCGCCTCGGTCTCCGGCTGCTCCAGACCGGCATAGAGACTTTGCCGCATGCGTTTTTCCCAGAATCGCGCCAGGTGTTCGGCGATGCCGGCGCGGGCGACGGCGTGATCCGGATCGGCGGCGAAGTAGGTGCCGATCTGATTGGCCATTTGAACCAGATGTTGGGTGTTCATGGGAGCGCGGGCCCTCCTTCGATGATGCGTTGCGGGTGTGAGTAGACGACATGACGCCGCTCGCGCACGAAACCGGCCAGACAGAGGCCGGCCTCGCGCGCCAGGCGGATGGCGTAGCCGGTCGGCGCCGAGACCGCCGCCAGGATGGGGATGCCGGCGGCGACGGCCTTCTGCGCCATCTCGAAGCTGGCGCGGCTGGTGACCAGGGCGAAGCCGGCGCCGGGGTCGATGCCGGCGCGCGCCAGGGCGCCGATCAGCTTGTCGAGGGCGTTGTGGCGACCAACGTCCTCGCGCACCGCGAACACCTGCCCATCCCGGTCGGCCCAGGCGGCGGCGTGGACGCCGCCGGTGCTGGCATGAAGGGGTTGCCGCGCGTTCAGGTGGGCCAGCGCCTGGTGCAGGGCCGCCGCCGTGATCGCCGCCCCCCCGGCCAGGGGCGGCAGCGGCCGCGCCACCTGCGCCAGGCTCTCGACGCCGCACAACCCGCAACCGGTGCGGCCGGCCAGCGCCCGCCGGCGCGACTTGAGGGCGGCGAAGCGGTCCGCGGCGATGCGCATCTGGATCGTGACGCCGGCCGCGCCGGTTTCCAGTTCCAGGTCATACAGTTCCGAGGCCGCGGCCAGGATGCCTTCGCTCAGGCTGAAACCGAGGCCGAAGTCCTCCAGGTCGGCCGGGCTGGCCAGCATCACGGCATGCGAGATGCCGTTGTAAGCCAGCGCCACCGGCACTTCCTCCGGCACCGTGTCGAGGCGCGTGCCGCGCGCCTCGTGCACGACGGTCTCGACCAGCGCGGGCGGCAGGGTCAAGGCCGGATCGGGCAGGTCACACGGACGCATGGCGGGATCCCGGCTCCGCGTTCAGCAGGGCCAGCTGCTCCTCGCTGAACCGGGCAAACTGCTTCTGCCATTGCGAGGGCTGTTCGACACGGGAAAGCTGCACGGCGGTCACCTTGTATTCCGGGCAGTTGGTGGCCCAGTCGGAGTTCTCCGTGGTCACCACGTTGGCGCCGGAACCGGGCCAGTGGAAGGTGGTGTAGACCACGCCCGGCTGCATCCGCGCGCTGATCTTGGCGCGCAATACGGTTTCGCCGGCGCGGCTCTCCACGCCGACCCAGTCGCCATCGCGGATGCCGCGATCCTCCGCGTCCACCGCATGCAGTTCCAGAATGTCTTCGGGGTGCCAGACGGTGTTGGCGGTGCGCCGGGTCTGGGCGCCGACGTTGTACTGCGTGAGGATGCGGCCGGTGGTGAGCAGCAGCGGGTAGCGGCGGTTGACCCGTTCTTCCGTGGCGACGTACTCGGTCAGCATGAAGCGGCCCTTGCCGCGCACGAACGCGTCGACGTGCATGGTCGGCGTGCCGTCCGGGTGATCCTCGTTGCATGGCCACTGGATGCTGCCCAGTTCGTCCAGCCTGGCGTAGCTGACGCCGTGGAAGGTCGGCGTCAGCCGGGCGATCTCGTCCATGATCTCGGACGGATGCCCGTAGCGCATCGGATAGCCCAGCGCGTTGGACAGCATCTGCGTGACTTCCCAATCGGCGTACCCCGCCAGCGGCCGCATCACCTTGCGGATGCGCGAGATGCGCCGTTCGGCGTTGGTGAAGGTGCCGTCCTTCTCCAGGAAGCTGGCGCCGGGCAGGAAGACGTGGGCGAACTTGGCCGTCTCGTTGAGGAACAGATCCTGCACCACCAAACATTCCAGCGCTTCCAGCGCGGCGGTGACGTGGTGGGTGTTGGGGTCCGACTGGGCGATGTCCTCGCCCTGCACATAGAGGCCCTTGAAGCTGCCGGCGATGGCGGCGTCGAACATGTTGGGGATGCGCAGTCCGGGCTCGTCGGACAGCGGCACGCCCCAGACCGATTCGAACAGATGCCGCGTCGCGTCGTCGGAGACATGACGATAGCCGGGCAATTCGTGCGGGAAGGAACCCATGTCGCAGGAGCCCTGCACGTTGTTCTGACCGCGCAGCGGATTGACGCCGACGCCGGGGCGGCCGACGTTGCCGGTGGCCATGGCCAGATTGGCGATGCCCATGACCATGGTGGAACCCTGGCTGTGCTCGGTCACACCCAATCCGTAGTAGATGGCGCCGTTGCCGGCCGTGGCGTAGAGCCGCGCGGCTTCGCGAACCTCGGCGGCGGGCACGCCGGTGACCGCTGCCGTCGCTTCCGGCGCGTGGCGCGGGTCGGCGATGAAGGCGCGCCACTTGGCGAAGGCTTCCGGCTCGCAGCGCTCCGCCACGAAGGCTTCGTCGACCAGGCCCTCGCTGACCACCACATGCGCCAGGGCGTTGATCAGGGCCACATTGGTACCGGGCCGCAGCTTCAGGTGGTGCGCGGCGCGCACGTGTGGCGTATCGACCAGATCGATGGCGCGCGGGTCGGCGACGATCAGCTTCGCCCCCTGGCGCAGCCGCTGTTTCATGCGCGAGCCGAACACCGGATGGCCGTCGGTGGGGTTGGCGCCGATCAGCAGGATCACGTCAGCCTGCATCACCGAATCGAAATCCTGGGTGCCGGCGGATTCACCCAAAGTCTGCTTGAGACCGTAGCCGGTGGGCGAATGGCAGACGCGGGCGCAGGTATCGACGTTGTTGACGCCGAAGGCGGCGCGGGTCAGCTTCTGCACCAGATAGGTTTCCTCATTGGAACAGCGCGAGGAGGTGATGGAACCGATGGATTCCGCGCCATGCTCGGTTTGCAGGCGCTTGAACGCGCCGGCGGCGTACAGGATCGCCTCCTCCCAGCTCACCGCCCGCCAGGGATCGCGGATCGACTTGCGGATCATCGGCGTGGTGATGCGGTCGGCGTGGGTGGCATAGCCCCAGGCGAAGCGGCCCTTGACGCAGGCATGGCCATGGTTGGCGCCGCCACGGGTGTCCGGCACCATGCGCACGACTTTCTCGCCCTGCAATTCGGCGTTCAGGGAACAACCGACGCCGCAATAGGCGCAGGTGGTGGTGACGCTGCGCTGCGGCTGGCCCAACTCGATCACCGACTTGTCCATCAACGCCGCCGTCGGACAAGCCGCGACGCAGGCGCCGCAGGAGACGCATTCCGACGACAGGAAATCATCACCGCCGGCCGCCGCGATGCGGCTGTCGAAGCCGCGCGCGGTGGTGGTCAGCGCGAAGGTGCCCTGGATGTCGGAACAGGCCCGCACGCAACGCGAACAGACGATGCACTTGGCCGGGTCGTAGGCGAAATACGGGTTGGAGGTATCAGTCGTTTCCGCCAGATGGTTGGCGCCGTCGCCATAGCGCACCTCGCGCAGGCCGACCCGGCCGGCCATGTCCTGGAGTTCGCAATCGCCGTTGGCGGAACAGGTCAGGCAGTCGAGCGGGTGGTCGGAGATATACAGCTCCATCACCCCCCGGCGCAGCCGGAACAACGCGTCGCTCTCGGTGGTGACCTGCATGCCCTCCTCCGCCAGCGTCGTGCAGGAAGCGGGAAACCCGCGCCGGTCCTTGACCTGGACCACGCACAGGCGGCAGGAGCCGAAGGCTTCCAGTTGCTCGGTGGCGCACAGCTTGGGAATGTCGATGCCGGCCTCGGCGGCGGCGTGCATCACGGAGCTGCCGGCCGGCACGGTGACCGACACGCCATCGATGCTGAGGGTGACTTGTTGGCTGGAAACGCGCGCGGGGGTGCCGCGATCAGGGTGGCAGTGCAGGCTCATGCCAGGTTCTCCTCTCGCTTCGGCGCCAGGCCGAAGTCTTCCGGATAGTTGTCGAGGGCGGACAGGACCGGATACGGGGTCATGCCACCCATGGCGCAGAGCGATCCTTCCAGCAGGGTCTGGCAAAGATCGCGCAGCAGCGTGTCGTCGTTGGCCTGCTGCGGGCGCCTGGCCAGCATGCCGTCGAGCAGTTCGACCCCGCGCACCGAACCGACCCGGCAGGGCGTGCACTTGCCGCAGGACTCGACCGCGCAGAATTCCATGGCGTAGCGCGCCATCTTTGCCATGTCGACGCTGTCGTCGAAGGCGACGATACCGCCGTGGCCGACGGTCGCGCCGACCGCCGCAAAGGCCTCGTAATCCAGCGGCAGGTCGAAGCGCGACTCGGGCAGATACGCGCCGAGCGGCCCGCCCACCTGGACGGCGCGGATCGGCCGGCCGCTGGCGGAACCGCCGCCGTAGTCGTGGAGCAGTTCGCGCAGGGTGACCCCGAACGGCGCTTCGACCAGGCCCGGATACTTCAGGTTGCCGGCCAACTGGAACGGCAGGGTGCCGCGCGAACGGCCTGTGCCGTAGTCGCGGTAGGCCTCGCCGCCGTGCGCCAGAATCCACGGCACGCTGGCCAGGGTGATGACGTTGTTCACCACCGTCGGCAGGCCGAACAGGCCTTGCAGCGCCGGCAGCGGCGGCTTGGCGCGGACCAGGCCGCGCTTGCCCTCGATGCTCTCGAGCAGCGAGGTTTCCTCGCCGCAGACATAGGCGCCTGCACCCTTGAACAGGCGCAGTTCGAAACGACGCCCGGAACCGAGCACGTTCTCACCCAGCAGTTCCTCGCGATAGGCGTGGATCAGGGCGTTTTCCAGCACCTGCCAGGCATCGGGATATTCCGAGCGCAGGTAGATGTAGCCGGTATCCGCCCCCACCGCCAGTCCGGCGATGATCATGCCCTCGATCAGGCAATAGGGGTCGCCCTCCATCAGCATGCGGTCGGAGAAGGTGCCGGAATCGCCCTCGTCGGCGTTGCAGACGATGTATTTCTGGTCGGCCTCGGCATTCATCACCGTCCGCCACTTGATGCCGGTGGGGAAGCCGGCGCCGCCACGGCCGCGCAAGCCGGCGGTGTCGACGGCGGCGACGATGTCCTCGGGCCGCATCGCCAGCGCCCGCTCCAGGCCCTTGAGGCCGCCGTGCGCGATGTAATCCTCCAGCGACAGGGGATCCGACCGGCCCATCCGCGCGAAGGTCAGCCTGGCCTGGTTCTTCAGGTAGGGGATGTCTTCCGTGGGACCGAGGTAGAGCGCATGGCCGCCGCCCGCCAGCCAGTCCGCCGCGAACAGGCCGGGCACGTCGGCGGCCGTCACCGGGCCGTAGGCGTAGCGCTGCCCGGCCACCTCCACCTCCACCAGCGGTTCCAGCCAGTAGAGACCGCGCGAACCGCTGCGCACGATCTCCAGCGCCTCACCCAGGCGCGCCGCCTCGGCCGCCACGGCCTCGGCCACCTGTTCGGCGCCGACGGAAACGGCGGCGGCATCGCGGGGGATATAGAGGCGCGGGATCATGCCGAGACCTCTTCCGCCAGCAGCGCATCGAGCCGCTCGGCGCTGACCCGGCCGTACAGCCTGCCGTCCAGCATCACCGCCGGCGAGCAGGCGCAGTTGCCCAGACAGTAGGCGGCTTCCAGGGTCACTCCGCCATCGGCGCTGGTGGCGCCGAACTCGACCCCCAGGCGGGCGCCGGCATGCGCGGCCAGGGCATCGGCGCCCATCGCCTGGCAGGATTCGGCGCGGCACACCTGCAGCCGATGGCGACCCGGCGGCGTCGTGCGGAAATCGTGATAGAAGCCGATCACGCCCACCACCTCGGCGCGCGAGACGTTGTGCGCGCGGGCGAGCTCGGCGATGGCGTGGTCGGGGATGTAGCCGAACTGGTCCTGAAGATGATGCAGGGCGGGCAACAGGCCCGCCTGTGGGGTGTCGTCTATGGATTCTGGAGACATGGCAATGCACCTGGTTGGAGTTTCGCGATTTTCAGCAATTCACATGCCAGACTTGTCATTTTCTCGTTTCCCCTTTTCATTCAATGACATGCCAACCACTTCACGAGCGGGGTCGGGGCGCGCGGCATTCAGGATCGAGACACTCTGTCACGGCCGGACGACCTGCGCCCCCGCCCCGGACCTGCGACAGATTGTCACACCCATCAGACCCGGTCTGTCACGCGCCAGTGGCGCCCCGAAACCGACGATAACACTTAGTACATTGATATTATTACGTTTTTATATTTGGCATGGCTGTTGCTATCAACCCACTGCGTAGCTTCGCTCGAACCCCGGCCGTCACTGTGGCGACCGGCGGCGTGGCACTAGTGCGCTTCACCCCTGTGGATGTCTGAGGAGACTGACATGACCCAAAGCAACAACCGCTTTTCCGTTAAAACCCTGGCCGCAGCGCTCTCCGCCGTCGTGGCGGTGGGCGTCACCGCGCTGCCGGCCACCAGCTTCGCCGATGAAACCAGCTGCTCCCCGTTCACGCCCCTGATCAAGGGCCAGGAAGACTTCGTCTACGTCTGGACCCTGGGTGTCGAGGGCGTCGGCGACGGCTCCGACAAGCTGGTCACCATCGACGTGAACCCGAAGTCCAAGTCCTACGGCAAGGTCATCAACAGCCTGTCCGTCGGCGGCCGCAACGAAGCCCACCACATGGGCCTGTCCGACGACCGCCGCCACCTCTGGGCCGGCGGCCTGGACAGCAGCCACATCTTCATCTTCGATGTCGCCACCAACCCCGCCAAACCCAAGCTGACCAAGGTCATCAAGGACTTCGTCGAGAAGTCCGGCGGCATCGTCGGCCCCCACACCTTCTATGCCACCCCCGGCCGCATGATGATCGCGGCCCTGTCCAACAACAAGGATCACGGCGGCGTCACCGCCAACGTCATCTACAACAACAAGGGCGAGTACGTGAAGACCGTCCACATCCCCACCACCGAGATCGGCGGCACCAAGGGCGATGGCTACAACTACGACATCGCGATCAACCCGAAGCGCAACGCGATGCTGACCACCTCCTTCACCGGCTGGAACAACTACATGATGGACCTCGGCAAGATGGTGAAGGACCCCGAGGCAATGAAGCACTTCGGCAACACCTCGGTGATGTGGGACTTCAAGAGCATGAAGCCGCTGAAGGTGTTCAACACCCCCGGCGCGCCGCTGGAAGCCCGCTGGAACTGGGGCAAGGGCGATGACTTCGCGGTGACCACCACCGCGCTGACCTCCAAGGTCTGGGTCTACAAGCAGGACAAGCAGGGCGAATGGCAGGCGCATGACGTCGGCACCATCGGCAACCCCGCCGACATCCCGCTGCCGGTCGACATCTCCATGACCGCCGACGGCAAGGGACTGTGGATCAACACCTTCATGGACGGCACCACCCGCTTCTGGGACTTCAAGGACCCGATGAAGCCCAAGGAGGTCTACACCAAGAAGATCGGCTCCCAGGTCAACATGGTCTCCCAGAGCTACGACGGCAAGCGCGTCTACTACACCACCTCCCTGCTCGGCAACTGGGACAAGAAGGCCAAGGACGACGAGCAGTTCCTGAAGATGTACCACTGGAACGGCAAGGAGTTGAAGCTGGGCTTCGAGATCGACTTCTACAAGGAGAAGCTCGGTCGCGCCCACCACATGAAGTTCCAGGTCCGCGACATGCGTTCGCTGAAGCCGCTGCACGCCGAGGCCGCCGGCCTCGACAACCTGCGCGTGGCACTGAACGACGCCCCGGCCAAGTAAGCCGATGTCCATGTCTTGCGACAGTCCGTTCAAGGCATGGCGCCTCCCCTGGCGGGGAGGCGTTATCGCGGCCAGCCTGCTCCTGCTCGGCGTCAGCATGACGACCCGGGCGGCGCAGGAAATGGCGACCCTGCAACCGATCGACGCGCGGGAGAGCGTCAAGCTCGACTTCCTGCCCCCCGAGCCGGGCACCTACGAACTCTTCAACATCATGCGCGCCGCCGATGGCGATGTACTCGACATCGATGGCCAGCCCCGGCGTCTGGACCGCTACACCGGCGGCAAGCTGACCCTGCTGTCCTTCATCTATTCCACCTGCGCCGACCCCAGCGGCTGCCCCTACGCCTACATGGTGTTCCACAGTCTGAAAAACCGGATCGAAGGGAATCCCGCCCTGCGCGACAAGGTCCGCCTGGTCAGCCTGTCCTTCGACCCGCAACGCGACACCCCGGAAGTCCTGAAGCTGTACGCCGGCGACCACGCCCTGCCCGGCCAGCCCGTGGAATGGAATTTCCTCACCACCGCGTCCATCGACCACCTCGTCCCCATCCTCGAGGAATTCGGCCAGGACGTGTTCATCGACCTCGACCCCGCCACCGGCAAGGCGCTGGGCTCGTTCAGCCACGTCCTGAAAGTCTTCCTGATCGATCGCGACCGCGTGGTGCGCGAGGTCTACACCACCGTCTACCTGCAACCGGACATGCTCTACAACGACATCCTTACCCTGATGCTGGAACAAGGCGAGAAGACGCAATGACCTGGCCGGTGAAACCCTGGGGCCTGGCGCTGGCCGGCCTGCTGCACGCCGCCAGTGCGTTCGCCCTCGGCACACCGGTGACGCTGACGCCGCCGCTCGGCTTGCCGGCGCTCGCCATCCCGGCGGCCAACCCGCTTACCCGGGAAAAGATCGACCTCGGCCGCCGCCTGTTCATGGATCGCCGCCTGTCCCACAACAACACCATGTCCTGCGCCATGTGCCATGTGCCGGAACAGGGCTTCACCTCTTACGAACTGGGCACGGCGATCGGCATGCAGGGCCGCAGCCTGCGCCGCAACTCGCCCACCCTCTACAACATCGGCTACCACAAGTCGTTCTTCCACGAAGGCCGCGAGCCGCATCTGGAAGACCAGGTCTGGGGCCCGCTGCTGACCCGGGTGGAAATGGACATGCCATCGGTCGGCTATGTCGTCGAGAAAGTCCGCCAGTTGCCGGAATACAAGAGGCTGTTCGAGGCGGCCTTCGGCGGGCCGGTCAACGCCGAACGCATCGGCCACGCCCTGGCCAGCTACGAGCGCACCGTGGTTTCCGGGAATTCCCGCTTCGACCGCTGGTACTACGGCAAGCAGAAGGACGCGCTCAACGCCCATGAACAACTGGGCTTCCAGGTGTTCATGGGCAAGGGCCGCTGCGCCACCTGCCATCTGGTCGGGGAGAAGTCGGCGCTGTTCACCGACCACAAATTCCACAACACCGGGCTGGGCTGGGAACGCACCATGTTTCCGGAACGCAACAACTACAAGGTCCAGCTCGCCCCCGGCATCTTCGTCCAGGTGATGGGCACCCTGCTGAAGTCGTTCGAGCAGCCGCAGGCCGACGTCGGTCGCTACGAAGTCACCCTCGACCCCAAGGACCGCTGGTTCTACAAGACTCCCATGCTGCGCAACGTCGCCGTGACCCGCCCCTACATGCACGACGGCTCGCTCTCCACCCTGGCAGACGTCGTCGAGTTCTACGACAAGGGCGGCATCGACAACGAGAACAAATCCCCCCTGCTGCTGCCGCTCAAGCTCAGCGGCAAGGAAAAATCCGCCCTGGTCGCGTTCATGAACAGCCTCACCGGCGACAACATCGAAGCATTGACCAAGGACGCGCGCAGCGCCCCGGTGACCCTGCCGGTGCTTCTCAAGGACCCGTCCGACGCGTATATGGAAGCCATCCTGGATACGCGTTGAGGACTGTATGAGCGGAAACGAGAGACACCGTATCGTCATCGTCGGCGGCGGTGCCGGCGGCCTGGAGCTGGCCACGCAACTGGGCGACCGCCTGGGCCGGCGCGGCCTGGCGGAAGTCACCCTGATCGACGCCGCCCGCACCCATATCTGGAAGCCCCTGCTCTACGAGGTCGCCGCCGGCAGCCTGGATTCCCACGCCGACCGCCTGGAATACCTGGCGCAGGCGCGCTGGCACCACTTCCGCTTCCGGCTCGGCCGCATGGATGGGCTCGACCGCGCGAACAGACGGGTGCACGTCGCCGCCACCCTCGACGACGACGGCAGCGAGATCGTGCCCCGGCGCAGCTTCCCCTACGACACCCTGGTCATCGCCATCGGCAGCCAGGCCAACGACTTCGGCGTCCCCGGCGTCCAGCGACACTGCCTGATGCTGGATACCCCGGAGGAAGCGCGCGAATTCCACCGCCGCCTGATCAACGCCTGCCTGCGCGCCCACACCCAGGAAGCGCCGGTCGCCCCCGGCCAGCTCACCGTCGCCATCGTCGGCGGCGGCGCCACCGGCGTCGAACTCGCCGCCGAACTGCACGGCACCATGCGCCAGCTCTCCGCCTACGGCCTGGAAAAGATCGACCCCGACAAGCATGTCCGCCTGCTCATCGTCGAAGCCGGCGAGCGCATCCTTTCCGGCCTGCCGCCACGCCTGTCCGCCGCCGTGACGCAACGCCTGAACAACCTCGGCATCGAACCGCACACCGACGAACGGGTAGTGGAAGTGCGTCCGGACGGCCTCGTCACCGCCAGCGGCAAGCACATCCCGGCCAGCATGATGGTCTGGTCGGCCGGCATCAAGGCGCCCGACTTCCTCGCCGGCATCGATGGTCTGGAAACCAACCGCATCAACCAGTTGGTGGTCCGCCCCACCCTGCAAACCAGCCGGGACGACGCGATCTTCGCCCTCGGCGACTGCGCCGCCTGCCCGATGCCCGGCGGCAACGTGCCGCCGCGCGCCCAGGCCGCCCACCAGCAGGCCGCGCTGCTGGTGAAATCGATCCAGCGGCGCATGAAGGGCGAAGCCCTGCCCGACTACACCTATCGCGACTACGGCTCCCTGGTCGCCCTCGGCCGCTACAGCACCGTCGGCAACCTGATGGGCGCGCTCACCGGCGGCAGCGTCATGATCGAAGGCGCCATGGCGCGCCTGGTCTACTGGTCGCTGCACAAGATGCACCAGGTCGCGCTCAACGGTTACTACAAGACCGCCCTGGGCACCCTCGCCAACCTGATCAACGCCCCGAACAAGCCCACCATCAAGTTGCACTGAGGCCCGGCCCGGCTAACTTTCATGCAGTGGACAGAGGCGGCACCCCTGATGATGAAAAACCAAGCACATGGAGCTTGCAGGACAGTAGGTCGGGTTAGCCGGCGGGGGGGTGCCGGCGTAACCCGACGTCTCGGCACCTCATGTCGGGTTACGCCGACGATAAAGCCGTCGGCTAACCCGACCTACGCCTAGGAGCCTGTCGGACTTTGGAATCTCCGGCTGCAAAGCGACCGCGCCGGCCCATTTTTCGCTATCGGAGCCCAAAGTCCGACAGGCTCCTAGAACTAGATATTGCGCGCCCGCTTGATGACGTCGTGGGCGTTCTGGATCTCCTTGGCCTTCTCCGTCGCGATGGCCACCATGTCCGCCGGCAGGCCCTGGCCGATCAACTTGTCCGGGTGATACTGGCTCATCAGCTTGCGGTAGGCGCGCTTGATCTCCTGATAGGAATGCTCCGGAGTCACCCCCAGGGCCTTGTAGGCATCGTCCAGCGCGGAGGCCGAGTCGGGCTGCGCCCCCATGAAGTGGGACTGGTTCAGCACCATGTCCACCAGGCGCCGGTACTCCGCCGGGGTGTAGCCCAACTGCGCCGCCAACTCGGCCAGCAGCGCCTCTTCCGCCGCGTGCATCCGGCCATCCGCCAGCGCCATCGTGATCAGGTAGACCAGCAATACCTGCTTCAACTGCTTCGTCTGGCCGCACACCGACATGAAGCGGCTGTAGGTCGGCTTGATGTCGAAATCCGGCACCGCCCCGCGCTTGAACAAGGCGATCGCCTGAGCCCGATGCTCGGCGGTCATGCCCAACTGCCGCATCAGCGCCTCGGTATGGGCGATCTCCTCCGGCGACACCCGCCCATCCGCCTTCGCCAGCTTGCCCAGCGAGATGAACATCGTCTCCAGGAACACCGCCTGACGCAGCGCATTGCCCAGTGGGTTCACCCCGCCCGCCCCATACGCCCGCATGCGATCGACCACGACCCCGGCCACCAGACCGAGCACCGCCCCGGTGAAACCCCAAAAGAAATAGCCAGCGAGGGTGAGGATGAACTTGAACAAGACGGCTCCAGGGAGGGTGAGGGGTATCGGGGTAGCGTGCGCGGCCGCCGTATTCCCGGTTCGGGCGATGACCAGGACATATGCTACGCAATGGGTGGGGTGCCGGAAACCCTGGAGCGGAGCGGCGTCGTACCGGCGCGTGAACCGGACGGGGTTGCCACCCGGGCCGGCGGCTGCGCATGAACCGGCCCGCGCTGGCGGCGCGTCGTAGGTCAGGTTGCGGCTTCATCGCACCCTGACGGTTCAACCTCTGATCAGCCCTACGATCGTCAGGTAGCCGCTATCGCGCCAACCTGACCTACGAGAGGCACCTGATCCGCCGGCATCGCGTGGCTGGCCCGCGCTGGCGGCACCTCGTAGGTCAGGTTGCGGCCTCACCGCACCCTGACGGTTCAACCTCTGATCAGCCCTACGAGACTCGTCCGCCGACAACGCTCCCTGTCAACCCGGTAGATTCCCGCATCGTCTCCATTCCTCGCGCTCGGCAAAATTCCCGGCTTCCCGGCGGCCTGATAGGTAAAACCACGTGGCCGCCGGCGTATTCGTCCCAATGGGCCGGGTAACCGCGACTGCCGACAATGGTTTCAGGCCACGCATGCGCGGGCGCCGCCCATCAGCCAGCTTCGAGGATGAAATCATGAAAGTCGTTTGGAATGAGAAAGCCTGCTGCCACAGCGGCAACTGCGTGAAAACCCTGCCCCAGGCGTTCAAGGTGGAGAATGGCCAATTCCTGATCCAGCCGGAAAACGCCGGCGAGGAGCAGGTTCGGCAGGTCGTGTCCGCCTGCCCGGGCAAGGCGCTGAGTATCGAGTAGCGGAGCCTGGCGGGGGTGATTGACGTCACCCTCATGTACTGCGGCGTAGTCGAGAGGCCAAGTGTGATGCGTCGATTGGTCATCGAAAACCACTGGCGTCACTTTGGCGACACCAATACACTGATCGCCCGTGATTACAGAGGTGGAGACGATGGAAACCGCCACGACCAAGCAAGACCGTATCGGTGCTCGCGTTCCCCACGAGGTCTATGAAACCTTGTGCCGTGCGGCTGAACTGAGTGGAGCCACGGTCAACCAGTTTCTGGTGCAAGCGGCGCTGAAAGAGGCTCAGGCCGTCATTGAGCGGGAAGATGTCATACGCCTGTCGCCCAGCGACTGGAACTGGCTGCTCGATCTGCTGGAAAACCCGCCCAAGCCCAACGCCAAGTTGGCTGCCGCCATGAGGCGCTACCAAAAGTCCAAGCGAGACGATGCAGGTACTGCCTTTAACTGGGAACCATGACCGGCGGGGGTTTGACTGCGGCCGCCTGGAACTGAACAACTGGCTGCGGCAGGTTGCCCGCCAGCATCAGGATAAGGGGCTGTCGAAGACCTTCGTCGCGGTGCGCGAGGAACGGCCCGCTCATATCCACGGCTATTACGCGCTGACCCTGGCAGAACTCGAAACCCGTCACCTCCCGGAAGCTTGGCAAAAGAAACTACCGCGTCGAATTCCGGGTGTGCGGCTGGGGCGTCTGGCCGTCGATAAACACTATCAGGGCAAGGGCCTCGGTGAATTACTGCTGGTGGACGCGCTTACCCGGGCGCGCCGCATTTACACCGAGGCGGGCGGCATTGGTCTGTTTGTTGATGCCATCGACGAGCGGGCGGCGGACTATTACCGTCGCTATGGGTTTCAAGCTTCTCCCGATCATCCGTTGCTACTGTTCTTGCCGGCGGGGGTGACGGCATGATTCACCGAGGTGGGCACCGTGGGAGCGTACACCATGAAGAAGAGAGATCGCTCCGAGCGGAATATCCGAGCCCGCTTCCTTTGCCCAGCCATTTCGCGAGCAGGCTGGTTCACCACCCTCTCCGTCTTTTTTTCGTCCAAGCGCTAAAGTCGGCGGCCCGATAGCCATCACGCCGGCAAGACCGTCGCCGCCATGAACACATCCTCCCCCCAGGAAAGCCTCGATCCCGAAAACTGGGATGATTTGCATGGCCTCGCCCGGCGCATGCTGGACGAGGCCTTCGTCTATCTGCGCGAGGTGCGCGACCGCCCGGTCTGGCGGGCCATGCCGGAGCACGTGGCGGGGGCATTCCAGACACCGGCGCCACGCGCCCCGGAAGGCGCGGAGGCGGTCTATCGGCAGTTCTCCGAGGCGGTCCTGCCCTACGCCATGGGCAACATCCACCCGCGCTTCTGGGCCTGGGTGATGGGCAACGGCGGCATGACCGGCGCCCTGGCGGAGTTCCTGGCGGCGGTGATGAACAGCAACGCGGCCGGCGGCAACCATGCGGCGGTGCTGGTCGAGCGCCAGGTGATCGACTGGATCAAGACCATGCTGGGCTTTCCCGCCACGGCCAGCGGCCTGCTCACCAGCGGCGCCTCCATGGCCAATCTGATCGGCCTGGCGGTGGCGCGCGACGCCGGCGCCGGTTTCGACGTGCGCGAAGCCGGCATGGCCGCCGCGCCGCACCCCCTGGTGGCCTACGCCAGCGGCGAGGCGCACAGCAGCAACGGCCGCGCCCTGGAACTGCTCGGCCTCGGTCGCGCCGGCCTGCGCCGCATCCCGGCGCGGGATGACTTCACCTTCGACATCGCCGCCCTCCAGACCGCGATCGCCGCAGACCGGGCGGCGGGCCGACGCCCGCTCTGCGTCATCGGCAGCGCCGGCACGGTCAACACCGGCGCCATCGACGACCTCGCCGCCCTGGCCGAGCTGTGCCGGCGCGAAGGCCTGTGGTTCCACGTCGACGGCGCCATCGGCGCGGTGGCGGTGCTGGCGGACAGCGTCAAGCCGCGCCTGGCCGGCATCGAGCGGGCCGATTCCATCGCCCTCGACCTGCACAAGTGGATGCACATGCCGTTCGAGGCCGGCTGCGTGCTGGTGCGCGACGCCGAAGCCCACCACCGCGCCTTCGCCATGGCCGCCGAATACCTGGAACCCTGCGAGCGCGGCCTCGCCGGCAACCAGCCCGGCTTCCACGAATACGGCGTCCAGACCTCGCGCCAGTTCCGCGCCCTCAAGGTGTGGATGACGGTGAAGGAACACGGCCTCGACCGCTTCGGCCGCCTGATCGCCCGCAACGTCGAGCAGGCCCGCGCCCTCGGCGCCCGGGTGACGGCCGAAGCCCGGCTGGAACTGCTCGCCCCGGTCAGCCTCAACATCGTCTGCTTCCGCTACAACCCCGGTGGCCAGGACGACGCATCCCTCAACCGGCTGAACCGGGAAATCATGATCCGCATGCAGGAAGAAGGCACCGCCGCCGTCTCCGACACCCTGCTCGGCGGCCGCCGCTGCCTGCGCGCTGCCATCGTCAACCACCGCAGCCGCGACGCCGATTTCGACTTGCTGCTGCGCGAGGTGCTGCGCCTGGGGGGCATGATCGGCCAAGCCTGAGGGGGTCAGCGGGACGGCACGCGCGCCGTCCCCGCGCCCATGGCTGATTGCAGGCGTGATCAATCTGGAGATAATGCCGTACTCGCAAACAGGGAGACCCCATGTTCCTCGGCCATTTCGCGGTGGGTTTCGGCGCCAAGGCGGCCGCCCCAAAAGTCTCCCTCGGCAGCCTGTTCCTGGCGGCCCAGTTCATCGACCTGCTCTGGCCGACCCTGCTGCTGCTCGGCGTCGAACAGGTGCGCATCACCCCGGTGCACCCACCCGGCCCGCCACTGGACTTCGTCCACTACCCCATCTCCCATAGCCTGCTCGCGGTAGTGGGCTGGTCGGTGCTGGTCGGCGTGTCCTATTTCCACCTGCGGCGCGAGCGGCTCGGCGCCTGGGTCATGGGCCTGGCCGTGCTCAGCCACTGGCTCCTGGATCTGCTCGTCCACTACCCGGACCTGCCGCTCCACCCCGGCGCCTCGCCACTGCTCGGCTTCGCCCTGTGGTCCTCCCCGGGCATCGAGATGCTGCTGGAACTGGGGCTGTTCGCGCTCGGGCTCGGCCTCTATCTGCGCGTCACCCGGCCCCTCGACCGCACCGGAAATTGGGCGCTGGCCGGGCTGGTGGCCTTCCTCCTCGTCATCCACGTGTCCAACAGCGTCGGGCCGCCGCCGACCAGCGTCACCGCCCTGGCCTGGGTCGGCCAGGCGCAATGGCTGCTGGTAGCCTGGGGTTATTGGGTGGACCGGCATCGCGCGCCAGCCGGTCGCCAGGAAGACGATCTCGCCATGGCATGAACTCAAGGCCGCCCTTGACGCACGCCGCCACACCCGGAAGTAGTTGATTGATTTTGTCGGGTATGTGGCTATAACGAAGCATGCTTGATGGGGCAATCCTGCCGTATCGAACGCATACCTCTCATCCACTCAAGGAAAGATCATGCGCAATGTTCACATCGACCATCACGGTGACGCCCTCGATTTCAAGAGCGCCAGCCTCCTCGCCATGGGCGTGGCCCGGGAAAACCAGATGCGGGAGCCCACCATCATGGCCTGGCATCAGAACGGCGACGAGCCCAACCCGCCCATCTACGATGGCGCCGATGCCGACTCCTGGTGGGCGAAATACGGCAGCGGCAATGGCGGCCGCCTGGAGGTCTGCGTGGGGGACGATTTCCAGTTCATCCTGATGGATGCGCGGGGCTACGAGACCCTGGGCGAGATGCCGCTGCGCAATCTCTCGGACAGCCAGGGCAACCAGTTCCTCTGCTACACCCCCATCCTCGGCAAATCCAGCACTCAGCCCACCGCCGAAGCCTGCACGCAACTGGACGGCTGGGCGGCGGACCAGTACTGAGGGGAGAAACGGGCGGCCATCGAACAAATTGAGCAGGATCATGTCCGCGCGTTGATTTCCGCCTGCGCTTCTCCGGCCTCGGTTAAGTTTGGCGTTCCCTGTATCCCCCCCAAGCAGGAGACAGCGTCATGCGTAATCGAGCCCTCGACACACTCGCCCTCCTCCTGACCGGCCTCTGCGCGTTCCCCGCCTTGGCGGAGACGGCCGCGCCGGCAGCCAACCCCTACACGCAATACCTGCCGCAAGCGCAGCCGGCGCCACCTCCCGGCCTGCCCCAGATCAACCTGCCCGACCTGCGCGGCATCAACCTCCCCCTGATCGGCGCCCTCGCGCCGGCCCCGACCAAGCCCTACACCATGCGCCCGGCCATTCCGCAGGAGGTCAAGCGGCAGATGATGCAGATGATGATGCCCATGATGACCAACATGATGCGCATGTCCATGCCCGACGCGATGAACTGGTTCGCGCACAAGATCAAGGTCAAACCGGGGCTTTCCTTCGAGGACGTGCTGGATTCCATGAACCTGCGCGCCAACCAGGTCAACTTCAAGCACGTCGGCGAAAACCTGATGTACAAGGACTTCCGCGCGGTGCTGGGCGACATGGATGCGCCGCGCATCGAGGTGCACAGCTACTGCGATATCGCCGTCGGCCGCGAACTCCTCAAGATCAGCCCCGAATTCGTCGTGTTCCTGCCCTGCCGCATCGTCATCATGGAAGACGGCAACAAGGACATCTGGGTGCTGATGCTGGACTGGAACATGGACTGGGTGGCCGGCTACAACGACCAACTGAAGATCACCCCGGAACTCGCCAGAGGCGCCACGGAGTTGCGCGACAAGATGGAAAGCATCATGCGCGCGGGCGCCAACGGCGAACTCTGAAGCCCTACGCGGGGGAAGCCGCGCACCCCACTCGGCGTAGGTCGGAAAAGCCGGCGGCCTCTTGCCGGCGCCTTCCGACAGATCCCGGCGGAAGGCGCGATGAAGCCGCTTTTCCACCCTACGGGGGCCGCGCACCCCACTCGACGTCGGTCGGAAAAGCCGGCGGCCTCTTGCCGGCGCCTTCCGACAGGCCATGGCGGAAGGCGCGATGAGGCCGCTTTTCCACCCTACGGGGGCCGGGCACCCCACTCGGCGTCGGTCGGAAAAGCCGGCGGCCTCTTGCCGGCGCCTTCCGACAGGCCATGGCGGAAGGCGCGATGAGGCCGCTTTTCCACCCTACGGGGGCCGGGCACCCCACTCGGCGTCGGTCGGAAAAGCCGGCGGCCTCTTGCCGGCGCCTTCCGACAGATCCCGGCGGAAGGCGCGATGAGGCCGCTTTTCCACCCTACGGGGGCCGCGCACCCCACTCGGCGTAGGTCGGAAAAG
>CAZONS010000026.1:0-20862 GCA_964581195.1 uncultured Thiobacillus sp.
CCCTCGTGTCCTGGTCGCCGATGATGACCTCACCACGCGCTTGTTGATGCAGGCGGCTCTGGAAAAATCCGGTTTCGACGTCCATCTGGCGGAGGATGGCGAGCGGGCGATGCGTCTGTTCCATGAACAGCCTTGCGATCTGGTCATGCTGGATGTGGACATGCCGGGTCTGGATGGCTATCAGGTCTGCGCGCGGCTGCGCCAGGAGGCGGGGGAAGACTTGCCCATCGTCATGGTGACCGGCATGGACGATCTCGTCTCCATCGAGCGCGCCTATGAGGTGGGCGCGACGGACTTCATCGCCAAGCCGATCAACTGGGTGCTCATCGGCCACCGGGCGCGCTACCTGCTGCGCGCCGCCCAGGTGCTGCGCGATCTGCACCGGGCCCATGCGCGCAACACCGCCATCCTGAACGCCATTCCCGATCTCATGTTCGAGCTCGACCTGGATGGACGCTTTCTGAACTGCCACTCGCCCCGGCCCGACTTGCTGGCGGTGCCGGCGCAGGCGCTGCGTGGACGCGCCCTGGACGTGATGTTGCCACCGGAGGCCGTCCGGATCTTCCTGGAGGCCTTGCGCGAGGCGGATGCGACCGGCGTATCCAGCGGCAGTCAGATCGAAATGCCCCAGGCGCCCGGTTCGCGCTGGTTTGAACTGTCCGTTTCCAGAAAGGAAGCCGAAGCGGGGGAGGGCACCTCCTTCATCGCGCTGTTGCGAGACATCACCGAGCGCAAGGAGGCGGAAGGGCGGATCTTCAGGCTGGCCTATTTCGATACCCTGACCGGTCTGCCCAACCGCGTGGCCTTTTCCGAGCGGCTGGATCGGGAGATCCAGCGGGCCAGCCATCAGGGGGGCAGGCTGGCGGTGCTGTTTCTCGACCTGGACGGCTTCAAGAGCGTCAATGACACTCTGGGACACAGTTGCGGGGACATCCTGCTGAAATGGGTGGCCGATCGCCTCGGTCACAGCCAGCGCCCGACCGATCTGATGGCGCGCATGGAACTCGCGCCGAACGATCTCGATGTGGCGCGTCTGGGCGGCGACGAGTTCACGCTGTTGCTGCCGGACCTGCGGCATCCGGAACATGCCCTGGGGGTGGCGCGGCGCATCCACGAACAGATGCGCCGGCCGTTCATTCTCGAAGGCCGCGAGGTGGCCTTGAGCACCAGCATCGGCATCGCCATCTATCCCGATGACGGGGAGGATGCCGCCACCCTGCTCAAGCACGCGGATACCGCGATGTATCACGCCAAGAAGCTGGGCCGGGACAATTCCCAGTTCTACAGCGCTTCGCTGACCGAGGCGGTGATGCGCCGCCTCGGCCTTGAAAGCGCGCTGCGCCTGGCGCTGGAACGGAACGAGTTTTCTCTGGCCTACCAGCCGCAACTGGATCTCGCCAGCGGCCGCATCCTGTCCCTGGAGGCGCTGTTGCGCTGGCAACACCCCGAACAGGGCACGATCCCGCCTCTGGTGTTCATACCCGTGGCGGAGGAGAACGGTCTGATCGTGTCGATCGGCGAGTGGGTGCTGCGCACGGCCTGCGCCGACGCGGTGCGCTGGCACGAGGCCGGTTATCCCCTGCGGGTGGCGGTGAATCTGTCCACCGTCCAGTTCAGGAATGCCCGCCTCGTCGAGCAGGTCGGCGCGATCCTGCGGGAGACGGGCCTGGCCGCCGAATATCTGGAACTGGAAGTGACCGAAGGGGTGCTGATGGAAGACTGGCATTCCACCCGGACCACGCTCGATGCCTTGCGGGCGATGGGCGTGCGTCTGTCCCTGGATGACTTCGGCACCGGCTACTCGTCCCTGAATTACCTGAAGCGCTTGCCGCTGCACAATCTCAAGGTCGACCAGAGTTTCGTGCGCGGCCTGCCGGCCGACCAGGACAACCTGGCCATCGTCAGGGCCATCGTCGCCCTCGCCAGAAACTTGGGCTTCTCGGTGACCGCCGAGGGGATCGAGACCCTGGAGCAGGCGCGCCTGCTGTGCGAGCTCGAATGCGAGACCCTGCAAGGCTTTCATTTCAGCGAACCCGTGCCCGCCGCCGCCATCCCCGCCCTGTTGGCGCGCCACTGGCATCTGGGCGCGGCGCCGGCCGACGGCGTGCGGTCATGAGCAAGATCGAGCAACTGCGCATCACCGGCCAGCTTCCCAGCCCCAAGGGGGTCGCGCTGGCGCTCATGCGGATCACCCAGCGCGAGGATGCCACGCTGGACGAGATCATCCAGGTGGTCCGGACCGACCCAGCCTTGACCAGCCGCTTGCTGCGACTGGCCAACTCGGCGGCGAATGGCGGACGTGGCCAGGCCTCGGTCAACGAGGCGGTGATGCACCTGGGCATGGCCAGCGTGCGTCAACTTGCCATGGGTTTTTCCCTGGTGGATCAGTATTCCCGTGGACCTTGTTCGCGTTTCGACTACCAAGGCTTCTGGTCGCACTCCCTGCTGTTCGCGCTGGCCGCGCGGGCCCTGGGCGAGGTGCTCGGGCTGGCGGGGCCGGAGGAGCTGTTCGTCTGCGGCCTGCTCGGTCGTATCGGCGAACTGGCCCTGGCGACGGCCTATCCCCTCGAATACGCCGGCATCCTCGAGCGCGGCACCAGGCAAGAGACCCTGCCGGGTCTGGAACGCGAGCATCTTGGGACGGACAGCAAGACGCTCAGCGCCGAGATCCTGGCCGACTGCGGCATACCCAATGCCCTGGCGGAGCCACTCCACTTCCACGAAGCGCCCGAGTCGTCCGGTTTTGCCCAGGGCTCCCGTCCCCATCAATTGACGCATCTGTTTTCCCTGGCGCGGCACATGGCGGATCTCGGCATGGCTTCCGAGGATGTGCGGCTGGGCAATATCTCGGAGTTGATGCTGCTTGCCGGCCGTTTTGGCCTGGATGCCGATGCCCTGGGCGAGTTGTTCGACCGGTTGGCGCGGCAGTGGCGGGAGTGGGGGGCGCTGCTCGACGTGCTCGCCCCCGAGTTGCCCGACTTCGACAGCATGGCGAAAGCGCCCGCGCCACGCCCGGAACAGGTGACCACGGTCTCCAGCATGCGGGTGCTGCTGGTGGAGGACGAACCCACCAGCCGCATCGTGACCGCGGCGGCGCTGCGCCAGTTGCTCGGCTGCGAGGTCCATACGGCCGAAAATGGCGGGGAGGCGCTCGCGGTGGCGCTCAAGGTGATGCCACAGATCGTCATCACCGATTGGCTGATGCCGGTCATGGACGGGCTGGCCTTGTGTCGCGCCCTGCGCGCCACGGACTGGGGCCAGTCCATGTATCTGGTCATGCTGACCGGCGTGGAGACGGAGGAAAAGATCGTGGAAGCCTTCGAGGCGGGGGTGGACGATTATGTGTCCAAGCCGGTGAACCCGCGCGCCCTCAATGCCCGCATGCGCGCCGCCCTGCACTATGTGAAGCTGCTCGATGCCTGGGAGAGCGATCGCTCGCGGCTCAAGCAGTTCGCCGCGGAACTGGCGATCAGCAACCGCCGGCTGGAGCATGCCGCGATGACCGATCTGCTCACCGGGTTGCCCAACCGGCGGGCCGGCATGGAGGCATTGGCTACCGCCTGGAGCGCGTCCGTGCGCGGCGCGCGGCCACTGTCCGCGCTGATGATCGACATCGACCATTTCAAGTCCATCAACGACCGTTACGGTCATGCCGTGGGGGATGTGGTGTTGCGCGAGGTGGCCATGGCGATCCAGATCGCGGCGCGCAAGCAGGACAGTGTCAGTCGCGTCGGTGGCGAGGAGTTCCTGCTGGTCTGCCAGAACGCGGACACCCTCACGGCGAGCCAGGCCGCGGAGCGCCTGCGCAAGCGGGTGAAATCGTTGAAGATCACCATCGCGAACATCGACATCATGGTCACGGTCAGCATCGGCGTGGCGGATCGCGAGCCCGGGATGAACGACCCGGACGACATGGTGCGGCATGCCGACCAGGCGCTGTACAGGGCCAAGCGAGGTGGTCGCGACAGGATATGCGTGTTCTCCCATGACCGGGTGAACATGCCCGTGAGCAGTGCTTCCGACCTGTTCGGCGCCCCAGCGCCGATGGCCGATTCAGGCAGCGAGACCGCGCTTCAATGGCAGCGTCAGTCGGAAGGTGCTGCCCTGTCCGACCCCGCTTTTCACCTCGATGCGGCCGTTGTGCCCGCGGGCGATGCTGTAGGCGAGTGACAGGCCCATGCCGGTGCCCTGGCCGACCGGCAGGGTGGTGAAGAAGGGGTCGAAGATGCGTTGCAGGTTTTCCGGGGGGATGCCCTTGCCGGTGTCCTCGATCTCGACCCACGCCTCTCGCGCGTCGAAGCCGGTGCGCAGGGTGATCCGGCCCCGGCCGTCGATGGCCTGGGTGGCGTTCAGCAGGATCCTGGCGAACACCTGGTTGATTCGCGCCGGCATGCATTCGACCTCGGGCAGGCCGGCGTATTCCTTCCTCACCTCCGCCTTCGCCTCGATTTCCCGGGCGAGCACGCCGAGCGCGCTGTCCAGCCCGGCTTCCAGGCTGGCGAACTGCCAGTCGGCGTTGTCCACCCTGGAGAATTCCTTGAGGTTGCTGACGATCTTCGCCACGCGGCCGAGGCCCGCGCGCGAGTCGCGCAGCAGTGGCCCGATGTCCTCGCGCAGGAAGTCGAGATCGGCGGATTGTCTGGCCGCCTTGATCGTCGCGTGCAGGGCGGGGTGCCGCGCGATGACCTCATCGGCGGTTTCGTAGGCATCGATGATGCGCAGCAGACCCTCGACCTGGCCCTGGAGACTGCCGAGGTTGGAATTGACGAAGCCGATGGGAGTGTTGATCTCATGGGCGACCCCGGCCGCCAGTTGACCCACCGAGGCCATGTTCTGCGACTGCAACAACTGGTTCTGGGTGTCGGTGAGCCGCTTGAGGTTGGTCGCCAGTTGTTGCCGCAACGTGTTGATCCGCGCCATCGCCCGCATCTTCGCCACCAGAACCGATTCCGAAATGCTCTTCGCGAGGAAGTCGTCGCCGCCGGCTTCGATCGCGGTGATCAGGTTCTCCTCGGTGCTCGACGCGGTGAGGAAGATGATGGGCGTCCATGAGGCGGTGGCCGCTTCGATGTGGCGGATCCGGTTGGTGGCTTCGAAGCCGTCCATGACCGGCATCTCGATGTCCATCAGCACCAGGTCGGGTGGGGATTCCTGGTATCTCTCGATGGCGATCTGGCCATTCTCGGCCAGGGTGACCTCATGGCCCTGCGCGACCAGGCGGGCGCTCATGACCATGGAGATGGCGCGGGAGTCTTCGACCAACAGGATTTTCATGCGTGGGGCGCTCATGATATGAAGAAGGCTCGGCCGATGCCCGAGCCACGTCGTCCGGGCGGGTCCATGCGGATGCCCGAAGCATATTTCATATGATGAGCCGCGCGCCAGCGCCCGCGGCGGGCCGCGAGCGCGCGCGGCATGCGGCGCCGGTCCGGCCGGCGCGATGCTCAGTACATCTTGTAGGGCAGGAACTTGCCGTTGAGCACGATCCTGACGCGGTCGCCGTTGGGGTCGGGTTGGCGCTGGATGTCCATGGAGAAGTCGATCGCGCTCATGATGCCGTCGCCGAATTCCTCATGAATCAGGGACTTGATGGTGGTGCCGTAGACCATGATCAGCTCGTGGAAGCGATAGAGCAGGGGATCGGTGGGCACACTGCTGGGCAGCGAGCCCTTGTACGGCACCACCTGCAACTGGGTCACCGCCTCGGCGGGCAGGTCCAGCAGGTCGCCGATGGCCTTCGCCTGCTCGGCGGTGAAGGTCATCTGGCCCAGGCAGCCGGCGGTGACCCACTCCTTGCTCTTGCCGACGGCGGCGGCGATGGCCTCCCACTTGATGCCCTTCTCCAGCTTCTTGCTGATGATCAGTTCGGTGGTTTCGATGCGATTCATGATGTGGACTCCTGAGGGTTTGCGGTTGGGAATTCAAAGACTGGCCTGCATGGCCGCGGGCGTGGATTGGGGTTGGCGCAGGGGGCGCACGCGCTCATCCTCCAGGTTGGTGTCCGCGTCCGGCTCAAGGCCGGGGCGGACCTGGGGCGGGTGCCTGGGGTCGTAACCCGCGGGCGTGGTTTCCCGCAGCAGCTTCGAGCGGCTGACCAGGAAGTCCACCAGGTGGTTGCGGATGCGGTAGTAGTGCGGATGCTTGTGCAGGTCGTGGCGGGTCCGGTTGCGCGGCAGGGTGTTCACCACGATCTCGGCGATCTTGGCTTCGGGCCCGTTGGTCATGAGGATGATCCTGTCGGCCAGCAGGATGGCTTCGTCGACGTCGTGGGTGATCATGAACACGGTTTGATGCGTTTCCGCGCAGATGCTCAGCAACTCGTCCTGGATGACGCCACGGGTCAGCGCGTCGAGGGCGCCGAAGGGCTCGTCCATGAGCAGCATCTTGGGTTCGATGGCGAAGGCCCGGGCGATGCCCACCCGCTGCTTCATGCCGCCGGAGAGTTCCGCCGGCTTCTTGTGCTCGGCGCCGGTCAGGTGCACCAGATCGATGTATTTCTGGCAGTGAGCGTGGATCTTCTCCTTGCTCCACTCGGGCCAGCGGGATTTGACCGCGAACGCGATGTTGCTCATGACGGACAGCCAGGGCATCAGGGCATGGCCCTGGAACACCACGCCGCGATCCAGGCTGGGGCCGGAGACTTCGCGGTTGTCCATGATCACGTTGCCGCGACTGGATTCCTCCAGTCCGGAGAGGACGTTGAGGATGGTCGACTTGCCGCAGCCGGAGTGGCCGATGATGCAGACGAACTCACCCTTCTCGATGCTGAAGTGGATGTCCTCGAACACGGTGAGGGCCTTGCCGCCGCGCGGCGCCGGGTAGACCTTGGCGAGGCCTTCGATCTTGAGGAATGCTGGGTTGTGCATGGTGATGTTCCTTATTCGCGATAGGTGACCAGCTTGAGCACGCCGCCGAACACCAGGTCCAGGGCCATGCCCACCAGTCCGATCATGAGGATGGCGAAGATCACGTTGGTGAGGGAGAGGTTGTTCCACTCGTTCCAGACGAAGTAGCCGATGCCGGTGCCGCCCACCAGCATCTCGGCGGCGACGATGACCAGCCAGGCGATGCCCATGGAGATGCGCATGCCGGTCACGATGGTCGGGGCGGCGGCCGGCAGGATGACCTGCAGCGCCGTGCGCAGGGGGTTCACCTCCAGCGTCTTGGCCACGTTCAGCCATTCCTTCTTCACTGTCGCCACACCATGGGCGGTGTTGATCAGCATCGGCCAGAGCGAGCAGATGAAGATGACGAAAATGGAGGAGATGCCGGAATCCTTGATCGTGTAGAGGGCCAGCGGCATCCAGGCCAGGGGCGAGATGGGCTTGAGGATCTGCACGAAGGGATCGAGGGCGCCGCGCATCACCGGCGACATGCCGATGACGAAGCCGAGCGGCACCGCCACCGCCGCCGCCAGGGCGAAGCCCAGCAGCACGCGGCCCAGGGAGTAGGCGAGCTGGATGCCGATGCCCTTGTCGTTGGGGCCGTTGTCGTAGAACGGATCGGCCAGCTTCTCCCAGGTGGCCAGGCCCACCTCGATCGGACCGGGGACACCGGACTGCTGTTGCGTGCCGGCGCCCATGAGGGCGGCGTATTCCGCATCCGCGCCGGAGAGCACCGCCTCCTTGGGCAGGGTGGCGAGATGCCAGAACAGCAGGAGACTGCCCAGCAGCATCAGGGAGACCAGCGCGGAGCGCAGGGGTAGGGACTTGATCATGATCAGGTTCTCCGAATCTTGAAGGATTTCAGGTAGGCCTCCGGACGGGCGGGGTCGAAGACCTTGCCCATGACGGTGTGCTTGGCGTAGTTGCTCTTCGGCGCGGGCAGCCCCATCTCGGTGAGCCGCTTGCGGGCATCGGTGGCGAGGAAGATCTCCTCGGCGACCTGGCGGTAGTTGACGTCACCCTTGATGTAGCCCCAGCGTTTCATCTGGGTCAGGATCCACACCGCCATGGAGTTCCACGGGAAGGGGTCGAAGTCGGCCCGTTCCGGCGCGTTCACCACGTTGCCGAGGCCGTCCGCGTAGCGTCCGGTCATCACCTGGTCGAGCACGATCTCGGGCTGGTTCAGGTAGGCCGCCGGGGCGATGGCCTTGACGATCTCCTTGCGGTTCTCCGGCTGGTGGGCATAGGCCGTGGCGCTGGCGATGGCGCGGAACAGGGCGGCGAAGGTGTTGGGGTTCTCCCGCACGAACGTGCCGGTGACACCGAAGGCGCAGCAGGGATGCCCTTCCCAGAGATCCTTGGAGAGCACGTGGATGAAGCCGACACCCTCGTACACGGCGCGCTGGTTGAAGGGCTCCGGCCCGAGATAGCCATCGAGGTTGCCGGCGCGCAGGTTGGCCACCATCTCCGGCGGCGGCACCACCGTGATCTGCACGTCCTTGTCCGGGTCGACGCCGTGCTCGGCCAGGTAGTAGCGCAGCAACAGGTTGTGCATGGAATAGTCGAACGGCACGGCGAACTTCATTCCCTTCCACTTGCTTGGGTCGTCGCGCTTGTCCTTGTGCTTCATGTGCAGGGTGATGGCCTGACCGTTGATGTTCTGGATGCTGGCCACATAGGTGGGGTCGGGCTTCGAGCCCAGGCCCATGCTGATCGCGATGGGCATCGGCGAGAGCATGTGCGAGGCGTCGTACTCCTTGTTGATCACCTTGTCGCGCACCAGCGCCCAGCCGGCGGTCTTGATCACCTGCGCGTTGAGACCCTCGCGGGCGTAGAAGCCCATGGGCTGGGCCATGATCAGCGGCGTCGAGCAGGTGATGGGCACGAAGCCGATCTTCAGATCCTTCTTCTCCAGGGGACCCCTGTCGGCGGCCATGGCCTTGACCGCGTCCAGCGGGAAGAGGGTGCCGATGGCGGCCAGGGCGGTGCCGGCACCGACCGCGCGGATGAAGTTGCGGCGGTCGGCGTCGACGGGGAACAGGGCCCGTACCACGGCGGACTCCACGGCGCGGTTGAGCGCGGCCTCGTCGTCGAGCGCCTTTTCCGCGTCGTGCGCCGCCTGGTCATGGTGCTTGCCGCAACTGCAACCGCCCAGCTTGACCTTGGGGTCGAAGGGGTTCTTGAACATGGACATGGTGTGCTCCTGTGCGTGGTGGTGGGGTGTGCTCAGCCCTTGCTCAGCGGCAGGGACTTCATGTAGGCCCGGGCGCGGGACGGGTCGAAGGTCTTGCCCAGGATGGAGTGCTTCATGGAGTTCGACCGGGGCGCGCTGTAGCCCAGTTCGGCCATGCGCTTGCGGGCATCGGTGGCGAGGAACACCTGTTCGGCGATCCGGTTGTAATTCAGGTTGCCCTTCACATAGCCCCAGCGCTGCATCTGGGTCAGCATCCAGACCGCCATGGACTGCCAGGGGAAGGGGTCGAAGTCGATGCGGTTGGGATCGTTGCGCACCTTGCCCAGGCCGTCCGCGTAGCGGCCGACCAGCACCTGCTCCAGCACGGTCTGCGGCTGGTTCAGGTATTGCGGACCGTAGATGGCTTCCGCCACCGCCTTGCGGTTGCCCTGTTCGGAGCAATGCATGGTGGAGTTCACGATGGCGCGGAACAGCGCCGCGAAGGTATTGGGGTTGTTCTTGACGAAATCTCCGGTGGCGGCGAAGGAACAGCAGGGATGCTTGTCCCAGATCTCGCTGGTGAGCATGTGGATGAAGCCGACGCCGTCGAACACCGCGCGCTGGTTGAACGGCTCGGCGACGATGAAGCCGTCGATGCTGCCGGCGCGCAGGTTGGCGACCATGTCCGGCGGCGGCAGCACGCGCAGTTGCACATCCTTGTCCGGGTCGACGCCGTGTTCCGCCAGGTAGTGACGCAGCAGGAAGTTGTGCATCGAGTATTCGAAGGGGATGGCGAAGACCATGCCCTTCCAGTCCTTCGGATCGCGCTTGTCCTTGTGCTTCATGGCCAGGGTGATGGCGTTGCCGTTCACGTTCTCGATCGCCGGGATCACCATCGGCGTCGCCTGCGCGCCCAGGCCCATGGAGATGGCCAGCGGCATCGGCGAGAGCATGTGGGAAGCGTCGTACTCGCCGGCCAGGGTCTTGTCCCGCACCACCGCCCAGCCGGCGGTCTTGATCAGGGAGACGTCCAGGCCCTGTTTGGCGTAGAAGCCCAGGGGGTCGGCGGCGACGATGGGGGTGGCGCAGGTGATCGGCAGAAAGCCGATCTTCAGATTCTTCTTCTCCAGAGGACCGCCCTCGGCGGCCATCGCCTTCATCGCATCGAGCGGAAAGAACGCGGAGATCGCGGCCAGCGCGGTACCGGCGCCGACCGCCTTGATGAAGGCGCGGCGGGTTTCGTCATGCGGAAACAGGGCGCGCACGGCGGCGGATTCGACGGCCCGCTCGAAGTGGGCGTCCTCGCCGCGCAGGGCGGCCTCCTGGTCATGCGCCTCCTGGCTGTGATGCTGGCCACAGGTACAGCCCTTGTGTAGGGTGATTTTGGCGTTGAAGGGGTTATCAAAGGCGGACATTGGTAATACTCCTTTCGGGTTGGCGACTGACAATGAGCAGCAATCGTGCCAACGCGCCGCTCAACGCTCTGTTTGTCAGGAAATGTTCGGTATGCCCGGAAATGGGGCGTTCGCTTGCCCGGCTTGCGACACGGGATACAGGGACAAGGTCTGGAAAATGCGCGATGGATGGTGGCCATGCACCGATGCGGTGCGTTGTCGCGCGTCGCGGCGAGGGCGACATTGTGCTGACACATTTGTTAACAATATGGTTTGTGGTCAGCTTTGTATGGGTTTTCCCGGGTACTTTCCTGGGTCGAGGGGACCGGAAAGCGTTGTGATTGTTCAGTCTGTAAGTGGGGGTGTGCGACCGCTTTGTACGCAAATTGTTATGATTTGGGTCCGATCCAGAACCTGTTTGCCGATATGAATGCCACGCCCGACCCCCGCGCCTCCCAGGAAAGCCTGGTCGACGAAGAAATGCTGGTCATCCGCGAGTCGGTCGCCCTGCTCGGCAGGAGCATGGACGAGGCCTATGTCGTCCGGGAGATCCTCCACCTGCTCTCCGAGTTTCTCGGTCTCAACCGGGGCCGGGTGATCATGCCCGACCCCGCCACCGGGGATCTGCGCATCGTCTATGCCTACGGGCTGACCCAGGAGGAGATCAAGCGCGGCCGCTACCAGGCCGGGGAGGGCGTGACCGGCCGCGTCATGGAGACCGGCGAGACCGTGATCATCCAGGACGTGGATGCCGAGCCGGGATTTCTGTTCCGCGCCGTCGATCGCGAGCGCCTGCCCGGTGAAACCGTCTCGTTCATCGCGCTGCCGATCGAGCAGGGAGGGCGCCGCATCGGCATGTTGGGTGTCCACCGCCTGCGCGAGCGCCCGCGCGCGCTGGCCCGCGACCAGCAGATGCTGAAGATCGCCGCGACGCTGATCGCGCATGTGATCCTGGTCAACGAATTCGTGGTCGAGCGCACCGGTCGCCTGGAGTCGGAAAACCGCGAGCTGAAATGGGCGCTCACCAATGATGTCTCCACCTACGGCTCCTTCGGTATCGTCGGCGAATCGCTGCAACTGCGGCGAGCCCTGAAGCAGATCGAGCAGGTCGCCCAGACCGAGGCCACCGTGCTGCTGCTGGGTGAGTCCGGCACCGGCAAGGAACTGTTCGCGCGGGCGCTGCACATGTCCAGCGCCCGCCGCGACAACCCCTTCGTCAAGGTCAACTGCGGCGCCATTCCGGAGAACCTGTTCGAGTCGGAACTGTTCGGCTACGAGAAAGGCGCGTTCACCGGCGCGGCCAGCGCCAGGCCGGGCTACTTCGAACAGGCCGATGGCGGCACCCTGTTCCTCGACGAGGTGGGTGACCTGCCCTTGCCGATGCAGGTGAAACTGCTGCGGGTGCTGCAGGAGCATTCCATCCAGCGCATCGGTTCGCGCAAGGAGGTGCCGGTGAACGTGCGCATCGTCGCCGCAACCAACCAGGATCTGCAGCTACAGGTCAGCCAGGGCAGTTTCCGGCTGGATCTGTTCTACCGGCTCAACGTCATTCCGGTGCGGCTGCCCGCCCTGCGCGAACGGCCCGAAGATGTGCGCCATCTGGTGCGCTACTACCTCAACCAGCTCAACCAGGGCTATCAGCGCAACGTCAACATCACCCCCGAGGCGATGGAGGCACTCACCCGACATCCCTGGCCGGGCAACATCCGCCAGTTGCGCAACGTGCTGGAACGACTCGCCCTGCTGGCGGAAGGCAGTTTCATCAGCGAGGCCGAGGTCGATGCGGTGTTGCAGTCCGAGGCCCAGAGCCACGCCCCGCAACCGCCTGCCCGCCAGTTCTCTCCCCACGCCCTCCCACCCGCCACGGCCGCGGTATCGCAGGTGCGCCCCTACAGCCCGGTGCGCGAGAGCGATCGCCAGGCCATCGAGGCCGCGCTGGAGGAGAGCCACGGCAACAAGTCGCGAGCCGCCCAGATGCTCAACATGACGCTGCGCCAGTTCAACTATCGCCTGAAAGTGCTGGGGATCGATGTGGTGCGTTGAGGCCGGTCGGCTCGCCGCGCGCGATTTGTCAGTCAGATTGTCAAACAATCATGGGTCATATTGTTAACAAATAGAGCGAGTGAGATTTGACAATTTGTGGCGCGTTCTTGAATAATCAGTAAAAACATAGGCTTATCGCATTAATAACAATCTGGCACGGCCATTGCTCTATGTCGATCAGCCCCCTTCCAAGGGGCGCCAATCAACCCGATCAGACCAGGAGTAATCAAGATGTCCGAAGCCACCGTACTGCAATTCAAGACCACCCTCGAGCCCATCGATGCCGAGGGCCTGGCGAACCTGGCCGTCAAGGGCAAGGCCAATCCCGCCAATGTCGTCACCCTGAAGGCCAAGACGGTCTGCGAGAAGCGTTTTCGCAACCTGACCTATGTACGCAACCTGGAAGCCCACGTCATCGACGAGCCGCCCCACCTGCTCGGCGACGACACCGCGCCGAATCCTTCCGAGGCGGTGCTGGCCACCCTGGGCTCCTGCCTCTCCGTCGGCCTGCACGCCAATGCCGTGGCCCAGGGCATCAAGTTGACCAAGATCGAGCTGGAGCTGGAAGGGGACATCAACGTCACCGCCGTCTGGGGCGTGGGTGACCTGGACCCGGCCAAGAAGCTCGGCTTCACCGACATCCGCGTCAAGGTGCACCTGGAAGGCGATGCCAGCGAGGAACAGATGAAGCAGTTGGTGGCCCACTCCAACTACTGGTCGCCGGTGGCCAACACCATGCGCAACCCGGTCAACCTCAGCGTCGACCTGGCCTGAGCCACAACCCGGCCGGGCGCGCGTGACCGCGTCCGGCACCTTCTCGATCAAGGAGTGATGATGAATACGGTCAACCGGGAGACGAGCTCCCAAATCATGGAATTTCCCGATCGGGGCGCGACGGAAGTGCTGCCCGGACTGGCCAGGCTGATTGCCGCCGAACTGGCGCCCAAGGTGGTGGATATCGATATCCATGCCCAGTACCCCAAGGAATTCATGCGCAGGCTGGGTGACCTGGGCGGTTTCGCCAGCCTTACCCCGAGCGAGCTGGGTGGCAGCGGTCGTGGCCTGAAGCATGCCATCCAGGTCATCGAGGAAGTGTCGAAGGAGTGTGTCTCCAGCGGCTTCCTGGTCTGGGCGCAATATGCCCTGCAGTGGTACCTCGCCAATGGCAACAATCCCGAACTGGCGGCACGCGTATTGCCCGAGGTGGCCACCGGCAAGCTGCTGGGCGGTACCGGCCAGTCCAACTCGATGAAGTCCTGTTCGGGCATCGAGGACACCCGCCTGAAGGCGACCCGGGTGGAGGGGGGCTACCTCATCAACGGCACCCTGCCCTGGGTGTCCAACATCGGCGTCGACCACACCTTCCACATGGGCGCCTCCCTGCCCGGCGAGAGCGGTCTGCTGATCGGCCTGGTCAAGGGCGATCATCCCAACCTGACCCTGGTGAACAACGCGCGCTTCATCGGCATGGATGGCACCAACACCTTTGCCTGCCAGTTCCGCGAAGCCTTTCTCCCCGATGAGCAGGTGGTCTGCCATCCCAGGGATTTCGCCGCCTTCCGCGACCGCACCAAGTCGGCCTTCATCCTGCTGCAGATGGGCATGGGGCTGGGCCTGATCGATGCCTGCGTGACCATGATGAAGCGCTCCAACAAGACACACGGCCACGTCAACCGCTTCCTGGACGACCAGGTCGAGGACATCGAGCAGGTGCTTCACGCCGCCCGCGCCCAGACCTACGCCCTGGCGGACAAGATCAGCCGCGACGGCAGCGCCCCCCACGTGCGCGAGACCCTGGAACTGCGCCTGGCCGGCGGCGAACTGTCGGTGAAGGCCGCCAACGCCGCCATGCTGCATCTGGGCGCCAAGGGCTATCTCATCAACAACGCCGCTCAGCGTCGTCTGCGCGAGGCGTATTTCATCGCCATCGTGACCCCCGCCACCAAGCACCTGCGCAAGGAACTGTTCGAGATGGAACAGGCCCCGTTGGTCTGTCACGCCTGAGGAGCGCCACCATGATTCGCATGACCGTCAATCTGGATGCCGATGCGGCCGCCGCCAAACTGATCGAGGCGGTCCAGGCCGTACCCATGGGTCTGGTCGCCCACATCAACGGCCAGGCCAATGCCGCCAAGCGGGGCCTGAGCGTGCCGGCCGACCAGATCCTGGAAGTGTTTCGCCCGGATTTCGCCATCCGCGTCTGGCGGGCGGAGAAGGCCGCCGGCATCGACATCCCGCTGCGCATCCACCTCTACGAGGCGGACGGCAGGACCGTGGTGGCCTTCCGTAGCGCGAAGGAAGTGTTCGCGCCCTATGCCAACCCCGCCCTGGATGCCCTCGCCGCGGAGATCGACCCCGTCTTCGCGGGCATCCTGGGTGTGCTCGAATCCGACAAGGAGAGTTGAAATGAACATGACCGCGGAACTCGAACCCGTCACGACCTACCGCAAGTGGATCTGCATGGTCTGCGACATGATCTACGACGAAGCCCTGGGTCTGCCCGAGGAGGGCATCGCCCCCGGCACCCGCATGGCGGACATTCCCGATACCTGGGCCTGTACCGATTGCGGCGTGACCAAGGCGGATTTCGAACCCTATGAGGCGTGATCCGGCCATGACCGACGCACCGCTGCTGATCGTCGGCGCCGGCCTGGCCGGCTATACGCTGGCCCGGGAATTACGCAAGCTGACGGCGGACCTGCCCATCACCCTGGTCACCGCCGACAGCGGCGACTTCTACTCGAAGCCCATGCTGTCCAATGCGCTGGCGCAGGGGCAGACCGCCGCGACCCTGGTGCAGATGGCGGCCGCCGAGCAGGCGGCGAAGTTGAACATCGACCTGCGTCCGCGCAGCCGGGCGTTATCCATCCGGCGCGCGGAGCGGGTGCTGGAGACCGATGCGGGAGCGCTTCCCTACGGCCATCTCGTCCTCGCCCTCGGGGCGTCGCCGCGCAAGCCCGGCTTTCCCGGCGCCGAGGCGGTGATCAGCGTCAACAGCCTGGACGACTACGCCCGCTTCCGCGAGCGGCTGCGTCCGGAGGCTCACGTCTGCATCCTGGGCGCCGGCCTGGTGGGCTGCGAATTCGCCAATGACCTGGCGCTGGCCGGCTATCGGGTCACCCTGGTGGAAGCCAACGAGCGTCCCCTGCAATCCATGCTGCCGGAGGCGCTCTCCACTCGTCTGCGGGGCGCTCTGGCCGCCCTCGGCGTGGAATGGCGCGCCGGCGCCGCCGTCAGCGCCTTGCGCGCGAGCGATTCGGGCTACGTCCTGAGCCTGGCCGATGGCGTATCGCTGGCGGCCGATCTGGTCCTCTCCGCCATCGGTCTGGAGGCGAATGTCGATCTCGCCCGCGCGGCGGGCCTGGAGGTCGATCGCGGCATCGTCGTCGACACCACCCTGACCACCCGCGACCCCGCCATCCATGCCCTGGGCGATTGCGCGCGGGTGGGGGGGCTCGTGCTGCCCTATGTCCTGCCGCTGATGCAGCAGGCCCGCGTCCTCGCCGCGAGTCTCGCGGGCACGCCCACCCGACTGGTGCTGCCGGCGCTGCCGGTGGCGGTGAAGACCCCGGCCTGTCCCCTGGTCGTCTGCCCGCCGCCCGCGTCGGCCGACGGCGCCTGGCGGGCCGAGCGTGATGATGACAAGGGCGCCAGCTATCACTATCTGGATACGGACGGAAACCTGCTCGGTTTCGCCCTGTGTGGCGATGCCTGCCCCCAGCGCCGGCAATTGGCGGCGCGGGCGCCGGCGCTGATCGCCTGAGGTCCTCCGCGCCGCCTGGCGGCGCGCCCGGAGTCGCGCAAGAAGTTACTGAGCCGGTCGAGGTTTTTCTCTACACTCGCCCGGCATGCAGTGATTCAACATCGCGTATCCGACCCTGCTTCGGTCTCGTTCAGGGTCGCCCCAGGATCTCATGACCGCTATCGAGAGTACTTCTTCTCCCCTTCGGGTGGCCGCCATCGGTGGCTCCGCCGGCGCCCTGTCGGCCTTGCGCGAGTTCTTCTCCGTCATCCCCGCCGATTGCGGCATCGCCTTCGTCGTCCTGCAGCATCTCGGCCCGGAGCGGGAGACCCTGCTGGACAAGCTGCTGGCCGTCTGCACGACGATGCCGGTGGTCATGGCGCGGGAGGACATGCCGCTCGTGGCCAACCATGTCTATCTGTTGCCGCCCGGACATTTCATGACGATCGGCGCGGGCAGGCTGTATCCGCATGCGCCGGAATTCCAGGAGCAACGGTTCAAGCCCATCAATGCCTTCTTCCAGTCGCTGGCGCGGGATCGATCCGTCATGGCCGCCGGCGTGGTGCTCTCGGGCACCATCGATGACGGCAGCGCGGGCCTCTTCGATCTGAAGGCGGCGGGCGCCGTGACCCTGGTCCAGGATCCGGCCAGCGCGGAGTTCGCCGGCATGCCGTCCAACGCCATCAAGACCGGCAAGGTCGACCGGGTGCTGCCCCCCGAGGGCCTGGCGCTGGCCTTGCGCGAATGGGCGAAGACGGGGCGGTTGCCGGGGGACGGCGAGGGCCTCGAACAGGCCGATGCCATGGAACGCGTCCTGGCCCTGGTGCGCGCCCATGCCAAACGCGATCTGCGCGGCTACAAGAAGGCGACGCTGCAACGCCGCATCGAACGGCGCATGCACCTGCTGCATATGCGCGACATGGCGGCCTATGTGGCCTTTCTGGAGGCGCACGAGGCGGAGGTGGATCGTCTGTCCAAGGATCTGCTGATCGGCGTCACCGCGTTTTTCCGAGACCCGGAAGCGTTTGAGGTGCTCGGGCATCAGGTCATCCCGGCGCTCTGCTCGGGGATGTCCGACGGCGCGCCGGTACGGGCCTGGATCGCCGGTTGCTCCACCGGCGAGGAGGCCTACTCCGTCGCCATCCTGTTGTTCGAGTGGTTCGTCCAGGCTGGCCTGCCGCCCCGGGTGCAGGTGTTCGCTACCGACATCGACGAGGCGGCGCTGGAGGTCGCTCGTGCCGGCCGTTACCCGGCGGCGGCCCTGGCACAGATTCCGCCGGATCTGCTGAAGCGCTATTTCACGCGCAACGGCAGCGGTTACAAGATCGTCAAGGCCGTGCGCGAGTCCATCGTCTTCGCCAGCCACAACCTGATCAGCGATCCGCCCTTTTCCAAGCTGGATCTGCTGGTCTGCCGAAATGTCCTGATCTACCTGTCGCCGGAAACCCAGAAGCGGTTGATCACGCTGTTCCGTTTCGTCCTGAACAAGGGGGGCTACCTGTTCCTCGGCAGTTCCGAGACCGTGGGCCAGACCCGCAGGCAGTTCGAGGTCATCTCCAAGCAGTGGCGCCTCTACCGCAGCCTGTGCGCGCCGCGCGTCAAGCGGCCCGAACTGCCCCTGATCCCCAGCACCGCGCGGCTTGCCGTGGCTCCGACCGAGTCGTACCTGAACGCGGGTGTGGACGCGGGCCATGAAGGGGTGTTCCGGCAACTGATCGAGGCGCACGGACCCACCCTGCTGATGGTCAATCGCGGCAATGAAATTCTCTACATCAGCGGCGCCACCCGGGATTACCTGGATTTCCCCTCGGGCGAGCCGACCCAGGCGCTGTTTCAGGTGGTGAAACCGGAGTTGCGGCTGGGGCTGCGCTCAGCGATCAACCGCGCCCGTCGCACCGGCGGCAAGACCGCCGCTGTGGCGGTGCTGCGCGATGCAGTCAGTGTCGCTGAAGCCGGCGTGCGCATCACCGCGACCCCGATCGCCGGGGGCGAACGCCACAGGCCGCTGCTGATCGCCTTCGAGGCCGAGCCCACCTCCAGCGCCTCGCTGCCGTTCGCCCGTCCCGGGGGCGATGACTGGGTGCTGCAGCAACTGGAACAGGAACTGAATGCCACCCGCGAGGACCTGAACCGCGGCATCGAGAAGATGCGCGCCGGCAACGAGGAGCTGAAGGCCGCCAACGAGGAGGCCATGGCCATGAACGAGGAGTTGCAGTCGGCCAACGAAGAGCTGGAAAGCTCCAAGGAGGAACTGCAATCCCTGAACGAGGAACTGGGTACCTCGAACGCCCTGCTCGACGCCAAGGTGTCCGAACTGGAAGTCACCAATACCGATCTCAACAATCTGCTGGTCAGCACGGAAATGGCCACGCTGTTTCTCGATCGGGAGTTCAGGATCAAGCGCTTCACCCCCGCCTGCACCCGACTCATGCACCTCATTCCCAGCGATGTCGGCCGTCCGGTCCTGGATATCACCAGCCAGATCGACGACAAATGGTTGCTGCAGGATGGTCACAGGGTGCTCGCGGGGGATGTGGCCATGGCCCGCGAGGTGACGGACGCCGAAGACAACTGGTATCTGCGCCGGGTGCTGCCCTACCGCACCCTGGATGCACACATTGCCGGCCTGGTGGTGACCTTCAACGATGTGACCCCGATGAAACGGGCGCAGCACGAGATCGCCAGCAAGGCGGAGGAACTGCAGCGGCAGGCGCGTCTGCTGCAGCACGCCTATGTCCTGGCCAAGGACATGGACGACCGCATCGTGTTCTGGAACCGGGGCGCCGAACTGTTCTATGGCTGGACGCAGAAAGAGGCGATGGGTCAGGTGACCCACGAACTGCTGCATACCCAGTTCCCCGAACCACTCGCCGAGATCAAGGCCAAGCTGCTGCGGGACGGCGTCTGGAATGGGGAACTGGTGCACGAGACCCGGAATGGGGAAAAGCGCGTGATCGCCGCGCACTGGGATCTGTACCGCGATGAGCACGGCGAGCCCTCCGCCGTCGTCATGGTCAACAACGACATCACCGACAGCAAGCAATTCGAACGCCAGTGGCTGGCGAGCCAGAGCGACCTCGACTACCAGGCGCATCACGATGCGCTCACCCACCTGCCCAATCGCGTGCTGTTCCGGGATCGCCTGCAACATGCCATGACGCTGGCGCAGGCGAACGGCACCCGCCTGGCGCTGCTGTTCCTCGATGTGGACCGCTTCAAGATCATCAACGACAGCCTCGGCCATGATGTCGGCGACCGCTTGTTGCAGACCCTGGCCACACGGCTGGGGGCCTGCCTGGGGCGCAGCGAAACCCTGGCGCGCACCGGCGGCGACGAATTCGCCGTGCTCAGCGAGAGCATGGACGACATCACCCATGCCTCCAAGCTGGCCCTGGACCTGATCGACGCGGTGAAACCGCCGGTGCGGATCGACGAGCACGAGCTGGCGGTGACGGTCAGCGTCGGCATCAGCGTCTATCCCGACGACACCACCCGGATGGAAGACCTGCTCAAGAACGCCGACGCGGCGATGTTCCTCGCCAAGGACAAGGGACGCGCCGGCTATCAGTTCTTCACCCATGAACTGCATCAGCGCGCCAGCCGCTTCCTCGCCGTGGAGACCGGTCTGCGCCGCGCCATCGATCAGGGCGAACTGCAATTGTTCTTTCAACCACAGGTGAGTCTGGAGAGCGGTCGCATCGTCGGCGCCGAGGCGCTGGCGCGCTGGACCAGCCCGGAGCTGGGGCGGGTGTCGCCGGACGAGTTCATCCAGGTGGCCGAGGACTCCGGCCTCATCGCGCCGCTCGGCGAATGGGCGGTGCGCGCCGCCTGCCGGCAGCTCGCCGCCTGGCGGCAGGCGGGCCTGGAGCCGGTCCAGATCGCGGTGAACGTGTCCGCCGCTCAGTATCAGGACAAGGGCTTCATCGCGATGGTGGAGCAGGCCCTCGCGGACACCGACGTGCCGCCCGCGCTGCTGGAACTGGAGTTGACCGAGCGCATCCTGCTGAGGGACGTGAACGTCATCGTCGCCGGCATGGTGGCCCTGAAGCGGCTGGGCGTGCATCTGTCGATCGACGATTTCGGCACCGGCTTTTCCTCGCTCAGTTTCCTGCAGCGCCTGCCGCTGGATCACCTGAAGGTCGCGCGGGAGTTCATTCCGCGACATTCCGATGATCGTCACAACCTGTCCATCGCCCAGACCATCGTCACCCTCGCCAAGAGCCTGGGACTGCGCTGCACGGTGGAGGGCATCGAGACGGAAGCGCAACTGCGTCCGTTCAAGGCGTGGAGGTGCGACAAGGTGCAGGGCTTTCTGGTCAGCCCCGCGGTCCCGGCGCGGGAATTCACCGCCTTGCTGAAGTCACCGCCGCGATACGCGGTTTGATCTCCGGGTGCATCGGGTCGTGAACTTCACCGCCGGTGCGCGATCGTACCGCCGGCACAAGCTTGTTCGGGCTACACGGGGCTTGTGGCAAACTCGCCTTTCTGAAATTGGTCGTCGTTTGGATGGCCCCCTTATGGAGTGCTTATGTTTCATCCCATGAAGACTATTGCGCTGGCGGCTTCCGTGCTGTCGACGTCGCTCGTTGTCGCAACAGCCCATGGCGCGAACCTCTCCGCGCTCAA
>CAZONS010000027.1:0-20288 GCA_964581195.1 uncultured Thiobacillus sp.
CCGGAGAACTGGCCGCTGCTGCGCGACGCCCTGAAGGCGATGGGGCGCGGCGATCTGATCGGCAACGGCAAGAAGCATCTGATCCCCGACTTCCAGCCCGCCGGCACCGGACGCCGTTTCGAGAGCGCCGCCCCCGCCTCCGCCGGCGAGCGGCGCCCGCCGCGTCCGGCCGGCCGCGCCGCCCCCGAGGCCCGGTCGCCGCGCAAACCCGCCGGTCCGCGCGGCAAGCGCCCGCGTTAGCGCGCGTGAGTCCGCGCCGTGGGCATTTGCCCGTGAGCGCGGTTGCCTGGAAAATGCCCGCTTCATGGAAATGGGGTTGATGCATGGCTATTCGGGAAACCATCTGGATCTGTTGTCTGTGCGGCCTGCCGCTCCTGGCGGTGGCGAGCCCGGGACGTACCGGTGACGCGGTCCTGAAGATGTGTCAGGGCGCGGAGCGGGTCAAGGCGCTTTCCGTGATGTGCCACAACTATCTCAACGGTTTTCTCGATGCCAGTGCCCATGCCAGCCGTCACGGCAAGGGCGTGGCGAAGTTCTGCCTGGACGAGGGCGACAAACAGCATATTCCGGCCACCCTGGTCACCTGGATGCGCGCCCATCCCGACGCCCTCAAGCAGGAGGCCGGCGAGGCGCTGACCCGGATGCTGGCGGACAGTTACCCCTGTCGTCGAAAGTAGGCGATCAAGGCTCCCCGCACGCCTCGCGATAGGCGCGCCGATCCTTCCGCAACGTCGCCGTTTCGCGCCTGCCCGGTTTGGCGTCGGCCTCCGCGCGGTCGATCCGGTCCCGCAGGCGGTCGCACGCCCTGGCCTGTTTGCGCGCCAGGGCGATGGCCTCGCGGGCCTTCGTCCCGGCCTCCTTCCGTTCGCGCTGCCTGATCGCCTCGGCCGCGGCGATATCGCGGCTGGCGCGCTGACGCGCTTCCTCCTCGGCGTAGGCGCTGGGACGCGGCGGGAGTTCTGGCGGCGGCAGGGTCCGGCTGCCGGCGGGGCAGGGGGCCGCCTGATAGATCAAACGGCCACCCTGGTTGCATTTGTGGATGTCCGCGTACAGCGGCGGACAGTTCAGGGCCAGGCAGGCCAGGGTGACGATCCCTGAACGAACGCGCATGGCGTAGCTCCTCCCCCTGTGCGCCGGTCTGGCGGCGGCTCAATCCGCGAGACAGACCTGCCGCTTCGCCACGGCCATGCCGGTACGGATGAGCAATGCCGCGATGACCACCGTGGCGATGGCCAGGAAGATGCCCGACACACGCAGGAACAGGGGGTTGCCGGTGTGCTGGAACATAGTCAGGGTGGCGATGGCGATGGCCGCCAGGGGGAAGGAATAGGCCCACCAGGAGAGGAAGAACTTGAGCCGGGTGAACCAGCGCAGCTGCGCGATCAGCAGGATCGTGAAGAACAGCGCGGTGTGATAGAGGATCTGGGCGAAGGCATCGACCTCGCCGGTCAGCTTCACATAGGACAGGAAGCCCACGGCGGGCGGCGCGATCAGGATGAACAGCGTCGGCATCAGTCGCTCGGGCAGGGTGCCGTGGAAGATCACCCGGTTGAAGATGATGGCCAGCAGCACCGGCCAGAAGACCAGACCGACACTGAAGAAGAACCAGGAGATTTCCGCCGGCGCGTGCTGCACGCCGACGATGGGCACCAGGATGTTGCCGACCACGGGAATGAACCAGGCCGGCGTGAGATGCGCGATCTCGAACTTGCTGTGGTGCATCCACTGCGTCATGACATGCAGGGTCAGCACCAGGTGCGCGGCGGTGCCGAGCAGCCAGAGCAGCTTGGAGTAGGGCGCGGAATGGGGAAACCAGGCGATGGACAGCAGGATCAGGGCGATGCTGATGGTCGGCACGAAATTCATTTTCACCGGATGCCCCCACTCCGCCAGCACCGCTTCGCGGTATTTCACCATCTTGATCGTGTAGAGCGCGGCCAGCAGGATGAACAGGACCGTGGTCAGCCCCAGCAGCCAGGGGCTGAGCGCGAGCGGCAGCGACAGGATCTCTTCCGCGCGCATCCAGGCGATGGTCAGGCCACCCAGGCCCATGATCATGGCGAAGAAGGCGACCGGGAAATGCGCGATGCGGGGGGGGAGGGATTCGGTCATGGGCAAGGGGGCAAGGTTCATGGGGCAAGGTTCAGGCAAGGTTCAGGCAAGATGACCTTGCCACTTGAACCTTGCCCCTTGCTACCGGTTTACAACGCTTTCTTGATCGACAGGATGCCGCGAATCATGCCGGCGCTGTAGCCCACGGCCTTGTCGTTGGGATACTCGCTGGCCAGCGTGGCTTTCACCTCGGGCGACAGCTTGTCCGGGTCGCCGTGGCAGTTCAGGCAGACCGCCTGGGTCGGCAGGGCCTTGGCGTAGCGCAGCATCTTGCCGTTGGGGGTGTCGACGACGGCGGTCATGTCCAGGGTCTCGGGCTTCTCGCCGGCGGCCAGGCGTTTTTCCAGGCTGGCCAGGGCTTCGCTTTCCCAGGCGTCGGGCACGGCCTTGGGATTGCGGTTCTTCGGGCTGGCGCGCTTGATCATGAAGCCGGTCTTCTGGGCGGCCTCGGCGGCGATCTTCGGCGCCTTCTCCTTGCACACGCCGATGGCGGCGGCGGGGCCGCCCGCGGTCATGCTGGCTTTCAGTTCGCCGCCCAGCGTTTGCAGGAGGCCGGCGGCGGTCTGCCGCGCCTGCGCGGTGAACGCGGCCTGTTGTTCGGCATTCGGCGTGGCGGCGCAGCCGGTCAGGGCCAGGGCGAGGAGGGTCAGGGGCAGTGCGGATTTCATCATGGGTGTCTCCGTGGGTTATTTGCCAAAGGTGATCCTGTCGCGGTCGAGGTTGTAGCTCCAGGGCAGGCCGGCGTTCTTCCAGCCGTTCACGGCGCGATGGCCCTTGTTCGGGCCCTCCTTCGCCATGTCGCCCTCGAAGCCGTCCACCACCGACCAGACATTGGTGTAGCCATAACGGCCCAGCAGGTCGGCCGACATCGCGCTGCGGTCGCCGGAGCGACAGATCAGCACGATGGGGTCGTTCTTCTCGATGCCCTTTTCCAGCGCGAAGACCTCGAATTGTGAGAGGAAATCGGGATTGGGGTTGCGTGGGAAAGTGTTCTTTTCCTTGTCCCACTTGTCGTAATGCATGATCCCGAACGAGGCCTGGCCGTCGAGGCCATCGGGCGAGCCGACGAACAGGGCTTCCTCGAGGGTGCGCACGTCGACGAACAGCACCCTGGGCGCGTGCTGCTTCAGAAACGCGGGGACATCCTTCGCTTCCAGGTAGAGGCCCATCTTGCTGATCTTGATCTTGGCCAGGGTGGCGGGGTCGACCGCCTGGGCGTTGAAGGTGATCAGGCCAAGTACTACTCCAATCAATAGCGCGCGCATGTCGGTCTCCTCGAAGCGGGATGAAGGGAATTACGCGCGCAGTTTAGCGAGTACGCCGCTCAAGTGGGTCTGCGCTTCCGCCATCGCGGCGGTGATGTCCGGATGGCCGGCGGAGGCGGCGATGACGCCGGGGTCCTGCAGGGCGATGCGGGTCACGCCCGGAGCGGTCTCGTAGACGCAGCAGCCGCAGGGCAGCAGGGCGCCGGCGTCACGGTCGGCCTCCAGCACGCGACGGGCGATGCCGGGCGCGCAGACGCCGAGCAGGCGGTAGGGCGGAATGTCATGGTCCATCTTGGCTTTCATGATCGCCTGGACATCGACTTCGGAGACCACGCCCATCCTGGCTTCAGCCAGAATGGCCTTGAGCTTTTCGATGGCCTGGTCGATGGGCAGGGCGAGTTCGACGGTGTGTGCGTACATGTGTCTACCTTGTGTTGAGGGATGATCGAGGGCGCAATGATGCCAGGGTTGCCTGCTCAGTGCGGGTGCCCCGCCTGATTGCGCATGTGTTGTGCCACTTTCATGAAGGCCTGGTACAGCTCGCCACGCAGTTTTTCATCCGTCACCACTTCCTCCAGCGCCAGTTGCATGCAGTGCATCCATTGGTCGCGTTCCGAATCGCCGATGGGGAAGGGGAGATGGCGGCGGCGCAGCATGGGATGGCCGTGCTTCTCGACATAGAGTTGCGGACCGCCCAGCCAACCGGTGAGGAAGTCGTAGAGCTTCTGCCGCGAGCCGGAGAGGTCTTCCGCGTGCAGCTTGCGGATGCCCCAGGTTTCCGGGAGTTCGTCCATGTGGTCGTAGAAACGGTCCACGAGTTGGCGAACCTGGGGTTCGCCGCCGATGCGTTCGTAATGGGTCTGCATGCTCATGATGATTCCGTAGGGTGCGCCACGCGCACCGATGATAAGCGGGCGGTGCGCGCGGCGCACCCTACAGGGAGTGGTTTACTCTCGGAATGCCTTGAGGTAATGCCCCTCGAAGTAGCGTTTCGCCCAGTGGAACAGCTTCAGCGAGGGCAGCAGCAGGGCGCGTTTCTCGTCGCGGTAGACCAGGATGCCGCGATCGATGGTGTCGACGATGCAGATCAGTTCCACCTTGAAACGTGCCAACGCCGGCTTGCCTTCCAGGGCCAGGAGCAGGTTTTCCGCCGCCGCCTTCGCCTGCAGGTCGGCCATGTGCGCCTGTTTCGGCATCCAGTCGGGTCCGGGATAACTGCCGGCGTCGCCGGCCACGAAGACCTTGTCCGCGCCTTCCACCTGGCAGAAACGGTCCGCCTTGAAGAAGCCACCCGGCGACAGCGGCAGCCCGGCGTCCGCCGCCCAGGCCGGGCCGGTAAGTCCGGGCATGAACAGGATCAGGTCGGCATTGATGTGGCCGCCCTCGGTATCGACGCCCTTTTCCGAGAAACCCAGCGGCTTGTGGCCGAGGTGGGTGTCGATGCGGCGCTTCGCCATTTCGGCGAGCAGGCCGGAGACCGCCTTCTCGCCCAGGCGCTTGCCCGGCTCGGCGGCGGCATTGAAGAAGACCAGTTCGATGCGGTCGCGCCGGCCGGTCCGGCGCAGGTGGGTGTCGAGGCCGAACAGCAGTTCGAACATGGGGCCGCCGCGCATCGCCGAGGGTTCGTTGGGGTTGCCGCCGAAGCCCAGCGCGATGCGTCCGCTGTGCATGGCGTCGACGCGGTCGCGGATGGCCTCCGCCGCCGCCACGCCCTCGCACAGGGTGAGCGCATGCTCGATGCCTGGCAGCTTGCGGATGAAACGCCCTCCGGTGGCGATGATCAGGGCGTCGTTCTCCACCGGGCCGTTGTCGGTGAGCACCACCCGTCCGCCGCCGCTCAGGCCGGTGACGCGGCCATAGATGAATTCGACATCGTGATCCTTGAGGAAGCGTCCCAGTGGCAGGACCAGATCGTCGCCACCGCGCAGGCCGGAAGGTATCCAGATCAGGCTGGGCAGGTAGACGAACTCGGGCTTCGGCGCGACCAGGGTGATGCGCGCCGCCGGGGCGCGCCTGCGCAGTTCGCGCACGGCGGTCAGCGCGGCGAATCCGGCGCCGAGGATGACGATGCGGGGCGATGTTTTCATGAGGCTCCTGCCGTTCGGGTTCAGTCGCCGGATTTTGCCAGCGCGCGGGCAATGGTTTCATCCAGTTTCAGCGAGGCGCTCGTCATCACCTCCGCCACCCGGGGTTCCATCATGCCGGCCATCAGCCCGGCGTTCATCCGGGAAATCATCACGCGGCCGTCGTTCATGCCATAGACCGCGACGCTGCATGGCATCAGGGCGGCGACATAACGGGTCGATTCATCCTTGAGCAGCGGCACCGCGTTCTTGCCGCTGGTCAGCTCCAGGATCACCAGGCCGCCGGGGATGGCCACGTTCCTTTTCGCCAGGCGGGCGCCCAGGTTGATCTCGGCGACGATGTTCCAGCCGTCGGCTTCCAGTTGCTGTTTCAGGGTGTCCAGGGTGACGGCGAAGCCACGCTGGCTGACGTTTTCCACGACGATCGCGCGCGGGTCGCCGGCGAGCGGTTGCGCCATCGCCGGCAGGGCGGTGGCAAGGGTGGAAATCAGCAGCAGGCGGGTGAGTGAACGCGGCAGTTTCATGAATTACTCCTTGGTTGAAGAGGGAATCTTTCGGCGCCTCAGGCGCGTGTTTCGCCGCACAGGCGGCCGATGTGGCCGAACGGCGGCAGTTCGTTCAGGGTGCCGTTGAGCCAGGCGGCGACGGCGCGGTCGGGGTCGTGTTCCAGGGTGGTGACCGCCTGAATGCCCAGTTGTTTCAGGCGATAGCGCATGGCGCTGGTCATGCCGCCGCTGATGAGGACATGGACGCCATCCAGCGGGCGCGGCAGCGCGTCCTGGAAGCCCTGTCCAGCCGGCAATTCGACCAGATGCTTGTCCACCACGTCGGCGTACTCGGTTTCATAGACCCAGAATTTCCGGCATCGGCCGGCGTGGTCGGTGACGGTGACACGGTTCTGACTGGTGACGGCGATTTTCATGATCGGGTAGCGGTTGCGGATGGGGTGAGGCTACTGGCCCTATGGCTTAGCAATAACCAGGCCTGGTGTGAGCAGGCCGTCATCCCAGACTCTCGCGCCGCTGCCCGTCTTGCGGGTCGCCCTGATTGCCGCCGCGCGACGGCGTGAAGTCCAGGAGCGTGGCTGTCAAAAATGGCACGGGAATAGGACAATTCTGTCCTGGCCGCGCGCCTGTCGCGGCCTGCCGTCGAGGCGGCCGCATCCAGGATGGACATTGAGGCGTTTGCTTCCGGGATCGGGTCGCTTGCTCCGCTTCAGGTCAGCGCCAGTCGCAGCCGGACGCCGTAGCCGCTGGGCTCCACCCGGTAGCTTTCCAGGCGGGCGCCGATGCGCTGGGCGCGCGCGGCCATGTTGCGCAGGCCGCGGCCCTTGCCGGCTTGATCGACCGAGAGGTCGGCCTCGCAGCCGATGCCGTCGTCGCGGATGTCCATGCACAACGCCCCGTCCCGGTAGTCGAAGACGACCGTCACGCCGGCGGCGTGGGCATGGTGGATGACGTTGCTGATGGCTTCACGCAGGAAACGCAGCATGTTGAGGGCCTGCGGCTGATCGAGGCGGGTGCCAGGCAGGAGGCCGGTCTGTTGCCAGGACAGGACGAGTCCGGCGTCGGATAGGCGTTGTTCGCATTCCGCCCGCCAGTCGGCCAGCACCTCCTCCAGGTCGAAACTGTCGGCGGTGGTGCGCGAGACCACGTCGCGCAGATCCTGCAGCGCGGCGCGGGCCAGGTCGGCGCTGGCCGGCGTGGTGGCTTGATACACCAGTGACAACAGCTTGGCGCCGACATCGTCGTGGAGGTCGCCGTGGATGCGCTCACGCTCCTCGCGCACCGCCCGGTCGCGCTCCAGTTCCGCCATGCGCGCATAACTGGCTTCCAGTTGGGCGTGCTTTTCGCGCACCCGTCGATCGAGTTCCGCGTTGAGCGCCTCGAATTCATTGAGCACGCTGACGAAGCGCGCGCTCATGATCCAGCCGATGGCCAGGAATACCGCTGGGGCGCTGTAATGCAGCAGGTAGACATCGCCCGGCAGCCAGGGCAGGCGGTCCGGGTGCCAGAGGTGCTTGCTGTGCAGCAACCAGTCATGCGCGGCGAACAGCACGATCAGGCCCATCACCGCCAGCAGCAGGCGGGCATCGCGGTTGCCTTGCCGCCAGGCCGCGTGCAGCAGCAGGGCGAGGGTGGCGATCGCGGCCAGCAGCGAGAGCAGGTGCAGGCCGGCGGTGACGCTGAGGAACCCGCGCTCCGGCGCCAGCGCCATGGCCAGCGGCGCCACCAGCAGCAGGCCGGTGAGCAGGCGGTCGAGCGGCCGCCAGTCGGCCTTGATGAAACGCAGCAGGGAGATCAGCAGCAAGGCGGCGAAGATCTGGAAGCTGGCGTTGTAGGCCACTTCCCAGAATGCCGTGGGCAGGGGGACGTCGCGGATATAGAGATTGGTCGACTGCGCCGACCAGACCAGAGCGGAGATGCCGAAATAGCCGTAGGCGGTGTCCTGGCGGCGGCGCCACCAGAAGCTCAGCATCAGCAATCCCATGGCCGCGATCATCAGGCTGGCCACCTGGTTGAGGCTGATGCGCAGGAAGTAGGCGCGCTCGTATTGCGGGCGCAGCGCCTGCTCGGGGCCGATCAGTGGCGGAAACAGGCTGGCCTGGGTGTAGGCGTGCGAGCGCAGGCGGATATGCAGGAGGTTGTCGCCCGATTCCAGCAGGCCCGGTGGGATCAGGAACAGCAGCGGCCGGTTCCAGTTTCGGGCGATGGGCTCCTCGAAGCGGCCGCCGCTGCCGATCATCACCCCGTTGAGATAGACCTCGGCATTGAGACACAGTTTGGAGAGATAGAGGGCATGCAAGGTCCGGCCGGCATGCCGGTAATGGAAACGCAGGCGGTACCAGCCGCTGCCGCCGGTTCCCGGCCGGCTGACACGCCAGCGATCGGGCAGGGCCTGTTCTTGCCAGGCCGCGCCATCGCCGGGCGGGGTGGTCTGGTCGCTGAGCACGAATTCGGCGCGGTCCAGCTCCAGCGGCTCGGCCCTGACGGGAGGCGCCAGGCTCGCCAGCACGAGCAGGCCGCAAGCCACGAACCACGCCAGAGGCCCATGACGATGGTGGGGGCGCGGCATCAGAAGAAGCTGGTCAGGTGCAGGTAGACGTCGCTGACGTCGGGGAAGTTGCGACCGCCGTAGGCTTCCTGCATTTCCAGCTTGACGATGAGCGGCAGCGGTAGCTTGCCCGCCCGCCAGGCCTTGACGCCGCTCCAGGCGATGCCGAAACGCCATTGCTCGGCGAGAGTGTCGGTGTTGGCCTCCAGCGCCGAGACATCGGTGCCGAGGTTGGATCGGTAGTGGTCGCGGCCCTTCTGATAGCGGTGCCAGGTCAGCGCCGCGCGCCAGTCGGACCAGCGATACGCCACTTCGATGTCGCCTTCCCAGATGTCGCCCAGGTTGCGGCGCAGGGTTTGTTTCGAGGCGGCCGAGGCGAGCACATCGCCAGCCGCCGGGATGCGTTTGTCGATTTCGTCGGGAAGCTGGATCTTGCTCTCCAGCAGCAGACGCAGATCGAAGCCGGCGCCCAGATCGCGGAAGTATTCGATGCGGGTGCGCAGATCGGTACTGCTGTCGCCGGTCGGCACGTCAAGCAGGTTGTCCGGGTCGTCGCCATCGGACAGGCCGAGGCGCACGCCGAAGCCCAGCACCGCGCTGTCTTTCTCGCCCTTGTGGAAACGCCAGAGCGCACCCACGGTGGGGTCGCCGAAACCAGACGTGGTCGTGGTCTCGATGGGGCGGTAGGCGTAACCGAATATCGGGTTGGTGAGCAGGCTTTTTACGCCGGCGGTGCCCATGGCGGCCACTCCGGCGCTGGCTGGCGCGAACGGATAGTTGCCGGCGCTGACCGGCAGGGCCGGGTTGAACGCCGGGTTGAAGCCGACGTTGCCGCCCAGCACGGAGAAATCGGCCTGGGTGCGGTTGTCCAGGTAGGGCAGGATGAGTCCGGCGGTGAGGTTGTTGGTCACGCCATAGCCCAGGGTCAGTTCGGTGAAGCGGGTATCGACGCGCGTATTCATCCGTGTCGTGCCCAGCGTCGCGGTGCCGCCGAGCGCCGCCAGCGCGGGAAACACCGAACTGTTCAGGACCACGCCATCGAAGACGGCGTCGAGGTCCTCGCGCCTGCCCTGGTTGTCGAAGCGCATGTCGTAACCATTGCCGCGCACTTCCAGTCGTACCGCCCAGCGGCCCGCCGGGGACATGGTGTCCAGGGCATGGTTGGCGGCGGCTGCCGGCGGGTCGGCCATGGCGCCCCGCGCCAGAACGAGCCAGAAGAGAACGAGACAAAGAGCGCGCGCACGGCGTCCTGGGCGGCTGGGCATGTGGGGGATCCGTCGAGGTTGGGTCTGACTTCGTGGCGGATGTTACCGCAGCCGCTCGCTTGAGTTTCCCCCCTCGATCGCGGGGGTCACAGACCTTTTCCGGCTGCCTAGTATCCGCCCCGCATCCAGGACCATCCCGGCCCGGGAACCGGCCACGCACCGGCGCGGCAGGCCCTTCACCCTGAAAGAGGACACAAGCCATGTTCGAGAAGACATTCATCCCGGTCGCCGCCTGCGCAAGCCTGGCGCTGGCACTCTCCCTGGGCGGTTGCGGCGGCGGTTCGTCGACCGCCGCCAGCACCACCGTCAGCGGCACGGCCATGGCCGGCCCCTTCCTGTCTGGCCAGGCGTGCGCCTACAAGGTGAGCAACGGCGCCAAGGGCGCTCTGCTGGGCTCCTGCGCCAACCTGGCCAGCAGCGCCTTCACTATCGACATCGGCGACTATACCGGCGATGTGCTGATCGAGATCGCCGCCGGCGCCACCTATGACGACGAGGCCAACCCCGGCGACGACGTCACCGGAACCCCCCTGACCGGCAGCCTGCGCAGCCTCATCCATGTCGGCAGCAGTGGCGGCAGCGTCAATCTGGCGGTCACGCCGCTGACCGAGACCGCCATCCGTCTGGCTGGCGTCACGCTCAACGACGCCACGGTGCAGGCCGCGCTGAGCCAACTTGCCGCCTTGCTGCCGACGGTCGCCAATTTCGATCCACGGACCACACTGCCGGTCGCCACCACCGAAGCCGGACTGGCCTACCAGCAGATGCTGCGCGCGCTCTCGCAGATGCAGTGGGTGGCGGGCGGCAATGGCGCCTACGACGGTGGCCTCGACGCCTATCTGACCGCGCTGCAAGGCCGGATCGGCAGCAACGGCGCTGGCGTCGGCGCCGATCTGCTCGGCCAGATCAACGCGGGTCTCAGCGGCAATTGCGCGGTGACCGGTGGCGTCCTCAGTTGCGCGATAGCCCAGGGCGGCGACAATGGCGCGGGCGCGGGCGGTCTGACCTGCAACACGGCGCACTACCAGGCCGGAGCCGTGCGTCTGCCGACCCCTGACGAACTGGCCGGGTTTGCCAAAACCTACAACGGCAACACCGGCACTTTCGGCATGGACGGATTCGCTTCCAGCGGCGCGGCCACCCTGGTTTTTTCCAGTTCGGGTGGACTCGCCTACAACGGCGCCAGCCAGTCGGTGCAATCCATCTGCTATGAAAACAATGCCACCTACGGCGCCATGCTGTTCGTGGAATTCGGCGACACCGGGGCGGTCGACCTGTTCGCCGCCAGCGGTGGCGGCTTCAGCGGCAGCCTGCCCGACATGACTGGAATCTGCGGCAACGCGCCGGGTTGCGCCGCCACCGCCAACGCCGGGGCGGGTGGCGGCAGCGGCCTGAGCATCCCCGGCGGCAGGAGCATTTCCAGCGCCGCCGGCGTGACCTACATGCCTTTCCCCAATCAGCCTGGCCAGATCATCACCTTCAGCGAGGGGGGGGTGACGCTCACGCTCTACGACTACCAGGCAACTCACACGCTTGGCATCGGTGTGGGTGCCGCCGGGTTCTCCATCGGCGTCTCGCCCTACAACGCCTGCGCGCTCGACTCGGCGGGCGTTGATGCCAATACCCCGACTTGCGCGAGCGTCGGCGTTTCATTCGACCGTGGCGCGGGCCGGGTCAGTTTCACCCACACACCCATGCACCCGATCATCTTTACCTGCCCAGGCACCTGCGAGATTGAGGGCGGCCTGAGCTTCACGGCGTACTGAGCAGGACCACACCCACCCCAAGCCCACGGAGCAACCCGTGGGTTCGTTGATGCCGAGCTTCATCCTCCCGCCCCAACCGCAATCACGGTGGGGGCGGCCAGCCACCGACTGGCTATGATGAGCACCTCACCCAAACCACCGCCGCCATGAGCCCGACCTTCCGCCATGCCTTCATCCTCGAAGACCTGCCCGAGTCGCAGAAGTGGCTCGGACAGGCCCTGACCGAAGCCTTTGCCGGCATCGTCATCGACACCGCCTTCAATCTTGCCGAGGCTCGCCAGAAGCTGGCCGCGGGCCTTGTCGCCGATATCGCCCTGATCGATCTGGGTCTGACCGATGGTTCCGGGGTGAGCTTCATCGAGGCGTTGAAGAAGACGCGGCCGGATACCCTCATCGTGGTCGCCAGCATCTACAACGATGACGCGCACGTTTTTCCGGCCCTGCGCGCGGGGGCCGGCGGTTACCTGCTCAAGGATCAACCCATCGGCGTCATCGTCCAGGCGCTGCGGGGCATCGCCGCGGGCCAGCCGCCGCTGTCCCCCGCCATCGCCCGACGCATGCTGACCTTCTTCCAGCCCGATGCGGCAGAGAAGCCGGTTCTGACCGAGCGCGAACTGGAGGTGCTGCGGTTCATCGCCAAGGGCCTCACCCAGGCGGAATGCGCGCGCCTGCTCGGGCTTTCCGCCCATACCGTGGTGGGCTACGTGAAGGATATCTACCGCAAGCTCAATGTCTGTTCGCGCGCCGAAGCCGCGCTGGTGGCGCGGGACATGGGCCTGGTCTAGTCTCGTGTCCGGTCAGCGCCTGTGTGGCCGCCCGCGCTCGCGCATGGGGCCCGGGAATACACCGCTTGTCATCGGTGCGCGTCCTGTTACCCTGCGGCACCCCATCAAGGAGTGCCCGGACCATGAACATCCTGTTGTCGCTCTGCCTGCTGCTCGCCCTCCCGTTTTCCGCCTCGGCCGACGCCGCCGTCGTCAAGGGACGGGTCCTGGAAACCATGAATGCCGGTGGCTATACCTACCTGCGCCTGAAGACCGGCAACGGCGAAACCTGGGCCGCGGTCAATCGAGCGTCCGTGAGCAAGGGCGCGGAGGTGACGATCGAAAATGCGATGGAGATGCGCGACTTCGAGAGCCGTTCGCTGAAACGGACGTTCCCGAAAATCCTGTTCGGATCCCTCGGCGCTGGCGCGGGCACGGCCCCCGCCAGCGCCGGCATGAACATGGGCGCGGCCCATGCCAGCCTGGCCAGGACCCCGGGCGCCGTCGATGTTCACGTGCCCAAGGCGGTCGGGGCGAATGCGCGGACGGTGGCCGAAATCGTCGCGAAGCGCGTGGAACTCAAGGACAAACCCGTGCTGTTGCGCGCCAGGGTCGTGAAATACAACGCCGGCATCATGGGCAAGAACTGGCTCCATGTGCGCGATGGCTCCGGCTCCGCCGCCAACGATTCGAACGACCTGCTGGTGATCTCCACGCATGAGGCGAAGCTCGGCGATGTGGTCAGCGTGAAGGGTTTCGTTCGCGTCGACCAGGATTTCGGCGCCGGCTATGCCTACAAGGTGCTGGTCGAGGGCGCCCTCGTCAAGCCGTGACCGGTCGGACGCGCCGCGCCAGGTGAGGTGGCCAGCCGGCCGCTCCACCCGGGTGGAGCGTGCGGGAGAGCGATGAGCGCGTCGGATCGCGTGTGTAATACGGATCGATTTATCCTATTATTCGCCACGGTTTTCCCTCTTCCAATCGCCATGAAAAACAGCATTGCGCCCACACACCAGGAACGGGTGTTGCGCGAGAACGACTTCATCGTCTCCAAGACCGATCTGGCCGGCCGCATCATCTATTGCAACGAAATCTTCATCGAGATGTCCGGCTACACCGAGGACGAATTGCTGGGTGCCCAGCACAATATCGTCCGCCATCCCGACATGCCGCGCGGCGTCTTCAAACTGCTCTGGGAGACCATCAAGGGCGGCCGGGAGTGCTTCGCCTACGTCAAGAATCTGAGCAAGGATGGCAGCTTCTACTGGGTGTTCGCCAACGTGACGCCTGATTTCGATGCCCAGGGCAATCAGGTCGGCTATTTCTCGGTACGCCGCAAGCCCAGAGCGGCCGCCGTGGAGGCGATATCCAAACTCTACGCGGCCATGTTGGCCGAGGAAGCGAAAGCCGGTCCGCGCGACGCGGTGGCGGCATCCACGTCATGGCTGGAAAACACGCTCAAGCAACGAGGGGAAACGTATGAACAGTTCGTCCTTTCTCTATAAGGCCAGGCTGGTCGTCGGCTTTCTCAACCTGCTGCTGCTGGTGGCTGGCCTGATCGGCGTCGCCTCCCACGGCTGGCAGCCGCTCGACTGGTTCTGGTATGGGGCGCTGATGCTGCTGGGCGTGGGCAGTGGCGTGCTCTATCTGCGCCACCTGGGCATCGCCCTGGCACCCTTGCGGGAGATATCCCGGGTCGCCGAAGAGATCGCCAATGGCTGCCTGGGCTCCCGCATCACGCAGATCCGGCGCACGGACGAACTGGGCCGGGTGAGCAGGAACTTCAACAACATGCTGGATCAACTGGAGACCTGCTTCCGCGAGCAGCGGGCGGCCCTGGCCTGCGCCAGCGAGAACAGGTTCTACCGCCACATGCAGGCCGAGGGTCTGCATGGCGTCTTCCGCGAGGCGCTGGAGCAGGGCAACACGTCCCTGGACGTCCTGCTGGAAAACTACAAGCGGGAGATGCGCAACAACCTGCTGTCGCGACTGGGTCATCTCAACACCCAGAACCTGCTCAAGAACATGAAGACCAGTCAGCAGGACATGCTGGGCATCGTCGCCGCCACCGACGACCTGGAGCGCATCTCCACCGCCAACGCCGGCTCGGCCCGGGAGAGCAACGGCGCCATCGGCGACGTGGTGGCCTCGCTCAACAACCTGTCCGACAAGATCGCCCAGTCGGCGGCGGCGGTGGAGGATTTCAACGCCCGGCGCGAGGACATCAGCCGCGCCGTGGGCGTGATCGCCAGCATCGCCGACCAGACCAACCTGCTGGCCCTCAACGCCGCCATCGAGGCCGCCCGCGCGGGTGAACACGGCCGCGGTTTCGCCGTGGTGGCGGACGAGGTGCGCAAGCTCGCCGAGCATTCCAAGTCCGCCTCGGCTGAAATCTCCGGCGTGATGATGGGTTTGCGGGAGGATGCCGACCGCATGCTCGGCGACGCCGGCGAGATGCGCGAGATCGCCTCGGTTTCCAGGGAGACCGTGGGGCATTTCGCCGGTCACTTCGCCGCCGTGGCCGAATCCTCCGAACTGGCCCTGGAGCAGATCCGCTACGTCCACGACGTGAGCTTCACCTCCCTGGCCAAGATCGACCACTTCATCTACAAGCAGAACGGCTATGCGGCCATCAACCTGGGGGCAGAGTCCGACAACGCCAGGCTGGTCATGGTGAACGAGCACAACTGCCGCCTGGGCAAGTGGCTCGGCACGGACACCACCCACGCCCATTTCGGCGGCCTGACCGCGTTCAGCCAGGTGGGCGCGCCGCATGGCCTGGTGCACCAGTCCATGCACCAGGCCATGCATCTGCTGGAGGAGAACTGGGCCCACGGCTACGCCATCCAGGCGCGGATGTTCGCGGCCTTCGAAAACGTCGAGAAAGGCAGTGACGGCGTCATCGTCCAGTTGGATCGCATGATCACGGAAAAGCATGGCGGACGGCAGTCCGCCTGAAGCGGAGATCCAGATCAGCGAGGCGGGCCCCGGTGACCTGTCCGCGCTGGCCGACCTGCTGGCCGAGCTGTTTGCCCTGGAGCGGGATTTCCAACCCGATCGTGGCAGGCAACTGGCCGGCCTTCGCCTGATCGCCGACAACCCGGCCCTGGGCCGGCTGTTCGTGCTGCGGGTGGACGGCCGGGTGGCCGGCATGGCCAACGCCCTCATCACCGTCAGCACCGCCGAGGGCGGTCGGGTGCTGCTCCTGGAAGACGTGATCCTGAGCCAGGCGTCTCGCGGCGCCGGCCTGGGACGCCGGCTGGTGTCCCACGTGCTGGCCTGGGCGGCGGCGGAAGGCCTGTGTCGGGTCACCCTGCTGGCGGACCGGGACAACGCCCCGGCCCTGGCCTTCTATCGACGCCTGGGTTTCGAGACCTCCAACATGACGGTACTGCGGCGCGCTCTGGGGTAGGGCCCCGCTGCACGCCGAGTGACCCGTTTCACGCGGTCGGCGCCCCGCTCCGACACGTTCCCGGCGCGCTCAGGAGAACATCGGAAAGAACAGGCCGAAGAGGCCGCTGGCCACCCCCAGACTGGCGATCATGGTGGGCATGCCCACCCGCAGCCAGCGCATCGGGGTGATGCGCGCTTCCGGCAGTTGCGCGCGTTCCGCTTCGGCGATGCAGATGACGTTGGCGGTGGCGCCGATGTGGCTGCCGTTGCCGCCGAGGCCCACGCCCAGGGCGAGGGCCCACCACAGCGGGGTGACGTTGACCCCCTGCTGCTCCAGGGCGGCGACGATGGGAATCATTGTGACGGTGAAGGGGATGTTGTCGATGACCGCGCTGAGCAGGGCGGCGACCCACATGAGCAGCAGGGCGGTGGCCAGCAGATGCCCCGGTTCGCGGGCGTAGGCGGCCAGTTGCGTGCCGACCAGATCGAGCAGACCGGATGCCTCGACCCCGCCGACCAGGACGAAGAGGGCGGCGAAGAACAGCAGCACGGACCATTCCACCCGGGTCATGAGCCTTTCCGGGTCGGGCCGCAGCCAGGCCAGGGCCAGGGCGAGGCCGATGAGGCTGACGAAGGCGGGATACCAGTGCAGCGTGTGGTGGAGGAAGAACAGGACCACGACGCCGGCGAGAACGCTGACGATGCGCTTGAGGGCCCGCGGGTCGTTGATCGCCTTGTGCTCGTCCAGGTCGACCATGGCGGCGGTGTCGGCGGCGCGCAGGTCCCGCCGGAACAGGAACAGCAGGAGCAGCAGGGTGACCAGCCAGACGGGCAGGATCACGGGCGCCATGTGGGCGAGGAAGCGGACGAAGTCGATGCCGCCGGCGCTGCCGATCATGATGTTGGGCGGGTCGCCCACCAGGGTGGCGGCGCCGCCGATGTTGGACATCATGGCTTCGGCGATCAGGTAGGGGGCGGGATTCAGGTTGAGCAGGCGGGTGACCAGCACGGTCAGCGGCGCGAAGATGATGACGGTGGTGACGTTGTCCAGGAACATGCTGAGCACGCTGACGGCGGCGCAGAGATAGACCAGCAGCAGGCGCGGATTGCCGCCGGCCAGCTTGGCCAGGCGGATGCCCAGGTATTCGAAGGCGCCGGTGGGCCGGAGCATGGCCACCAGCAGCATCATCGCCATGAGCAGCAGCATGGTGTTGCCGTCCACGGCGCCGAGCGCGGCTTCCTGACTGTAGAAGCCGGCCCAGCCGCCGAACATGACCATGACCACCGCCCCGAGCAGGGCCGCGTAGGCGCGGTGCAGGACTTCGGTGAAGATCAGGCCGTAGGCCACCACCAGGACGGCCAGGGCGATGGCCATGTCGGTGGTGAAGACGGCGGTTTCGCTCACGATCGCGCCGCCTGGCGCAGCAGATGCTGGGCGAGGCTCATGATGCTGATGGCGCCGTGGTAGACGTTATCGTCGAGGACGAAGATATAGGTGGTGTCGTCCTGTTCCATGATGGCCAGGGCCTTGCTCACCGGGGCGGCGGAGTTGACGCGGGGGAGGTCGGGCAGAATGAAATCGTCGATGTCGCGATGCAGGACTTGCTTGCTGTGGATTTCCGGCAGGCGCAGGTGGCCGATGTCGTCGCCGAGCATGTGCGAGTGCCGGATCAGGTAGTCCGGCAGGCAGGTCATCTTGAGGATGTGGCGGATGGAGGCCTTGCCGCTGATGCGACCCGAACGGTCGCGGAAGGGGATGCCGGGCATCTGCGCGCGGACGCATTCCGCGAACAGGTCCGCCACCGACATGCCGGGTTCGGCGAGGGCGGTGGGGATGGCCAGATCGCGCAGTGTCATGGGGTTCGCTCCCGAGAAGGTGGCGTGGGTCGCCCGACGCCTCTAAACGCCGCCGCTGTGAACGGTTTCGTAATAGATCTTTTCCAGTTCCAGCTTGTGTTTGGTCTCTTCGCTGGCGAGGTACTGGAACAACTCGCGGATGGGGCCCTCCGGCGCGGTTTCGGCGAGTTCGCCGTAGTGGCTCATGGCGGCGTGTTCGCGGCCCATGGCGTATTGCAGGACGGCCTGGTCGTCGGGGTGGTCGCCCAGGTCGGGCAGGTGCAGGCAGTCGGAGAACTTGCTGTCGCTGGCGGTGCGCTGGATTTCTTCCTTGACCTGTTCGGCGATGTCGTTGCGTTCCGCGAGGGCGCTGAACAGGTCGTAGTGGGTCTGTTCTTCCGCCGCCAGTTCCTCGACCAGGTAGCGGATGCGCTTGCTGACCTTGGGAATCAGCGCCGTGTAGAAGTCGCGGGCGCCGGCCTCGAAGCCGGTGGCGACTTCGAGGATTTCCCGCAGCGTGGTCTTGCCGCGCAGGCGGTCGATGCCATGGCTGCCTTCGGTCATTGAGTTGCCTCCTGGGAAATCAACATGGCGTGGATGCTGGCGGCGACGCGATGGCCATCGGCCACGGCATGCACCACGTCGGGGCCGTTGACGCAGTCACCCGCCGACCACAGCCACGGCTCCGAGGTGCGGCCATCGGCGTCGATACTGAGGCGGCCGCGATTCCATTCCAGCATTTCCGTCAGCGCGTCGCCCAGCAGCGAGGTGTCGGCGTACTGGCCGATGGCCTCGACCACCGTGTCGCAGGCATGGATGGTTTCGCCCGCCGGGTCGTAGACCGGGGCGAAGCGCTTGTTCTGGTCGAAGATGGACAGCACCTTCCAGGTCTTGAGGCCGACCAGCTTGCCGTGTTCGTCGATCTCGCAGCCCTGGGGGCCGCAGTTGTCGCGGATGACGATGCCTTCTTCCAGGGCTTCCTTGATCTCGTCGGGGTCGGCCATGAAGTGCTGCTGGTCTTCCAGGGCGGTCACCACCACGTCGATCTGGCCGTATTGCTGTTTCTGCAGGCGCGCCAGCGAGCGGGCGATGTCCATGGCGACGTTGCCGCCGCCGATCACCACGGCGCAATGCGGCAGCTCGAAGGGTTCATCGGCGGTGATCTTGTGCAGCAGGTCGACGGCGCGGTGGACCTTCTCGTGTTCCGAGTGCGGGATGCGGGTCTGGCGGCCGTGTTGCAGGCCGATGGCGAGCAGCACGGCATCGAACCCGGCGCGCAACTGGTCCAGGGTCCGGTCGACGCCGATGCAGGTGTTGTAGTGAATCTCCACCCCCATCGAGAGGATGAGGTCGACGTCGCGATCCAGCGCCTCGTAGGGCAGGCGGTATTCGGGAATGCCGTAGCGGGTCATGCCGCCGGCGGCCGCCTTGGCCTCGTACACCGTGACCGCGTGGCCCAGGCGCGCCAGGTCGAAGGCGGCGGTGAGGCCGGCGGGCCCGGCGCCGATGATGGCGACCTTCTTGCCGGTGGGCGGCAGCGGCTCGCCGACGATGTCGCGATAGCGCTCGAACGGCACCTGGTCGACGATGTGGCGCTTCAGCCAGCGGATGGCGATGGGGTCGCCCTCGTGCCGCGCGGCGCAGGCGTCCTCGCACTTGTGGGTGCAGACGCGGCCGCAGACCTGGGAGAAGGGGTTGGTTTCGTAGAGCAGCTTCAAGCCGCGTTCGTAGTCGCCGTCGCGCACCGCGGCGATGTATTGCGGCACCGCCATGTGGGTGGGGCAGGTGGCCACGCACAAGCCGCAGGCCACGCAGCGGTCGGCTTCCAGCACGGCCTGTTCCACCGTGTAGCCGGCGACGATCTCCTGGAAGTTGTCGATACGCTCATGCGGGTGCATCTCGCCCATGGGCACGCGGTGCTGGCCGGTGAGGCGATGGCCGTCCGGGCGGCGGTAGCCCAGTTCGGCGTTGTCCCAATGTTTCTTGTCCACGCCGGGGGTGAAGCGGAAGGCGTCGGGATCGCTTTCCACCCAGATATAGCTGTTGGACATGGTCAGCGACTGGGTCATGCAGACATCCACGCACAATGCGCACCAGCAACATCGGCCGTAGTCGATGCGCGGGCGCAGGCCGGAGTCGCCCTGCTTCGTTTCGATGCCCGGCACCGGCAGCATGTCGATGGCGCCGTTCTGGCAGATGGTTTCGCAAGTGCCGCAGCCGATGCACTTTTCCATGTCGTTCTGGTGGAAGCCGCGATAGCGCGGCGCCGCCTGCCGGTTGAGCGGGTCTTCGATGCTGACCGGATCGCGGAACAGGTGCTTCCAGGCGGTGAAGGGGGAGAGGAGGTCTTTGACGCTCATGGTTGCTCGGGTGTCAGCGTTGTATCAATACGCGTAGGGCGGAAAAGCGAAGCGCCTTCCGCCGCATGGGAAAAGCGAAGCGCCTTCCGCCGTATGCCATCCGGCCAGTTCGGCGGATAACGCCTTCGGCTCATCCGCCCTACGCCCGACACGCAATGGTCTCGCCGTGCTCATCGCTCGATCTCCGGCGGATAGGTATGCAGCGACACCATCAGCGAGGCCACGTCGGAGATGTTGATGTTGACGATCATCCGTTCCAGCAGGGCCATGGCGTGGGTGTAGGAGGGGCCGCGCACGTTGACCCGGCGCGGGTAACCGCTGCCATCGGTGACCAGGTAGTAGCCGTATTCGCCGCGTGAACATTCGCCGCGCACATAGGTTTCGCCGCGTGG
>CAZONS010000028.1:0-20084 GCA_964581195.1 uncultured Thiobacillus sp.
CGTCGATGAACAGGATGATGCGGCCTTCGTCCTGGCCGACTTCCTTGAGCACGGCTTTCAGGCGTTCCTCGAACTCGCCGCGATACTTGGCGCCGGCCAGCAGGCCGGCCATGTCCAGCACCAGGACGCGCTTGCCTTTCAGGGTCTCCGGCACTTCGCCATTGATGATGCGCTGCGCCAGGCCCTCGACGATGGCGGTCTTGCCCACGCCCGGCTCGCCGATCAGCACCGGATTGTTCTTGGTACGGCGTTGCAGCACCTGGATGGCGCGGCGGATCTCGTCATCGCGGCCGATCACCGGGTCCAGCTTGCCCTGGCGGGCGCGGTTGGTCAGGTCGACGGTGTACTTGGTCAACGCCTGGCGCTGGCCCTCGGCTTCCTGGGTATCGACGCCCTCGCCACCGCGCACTTCATTGATCGCGGCTTCCAGCGCCTTGCGGGTGGCGCCGTTCTCGCGCAGCAGGCGGCCGGCCTCGCCCTTGTCGTCCACCGCCGCCAGCAGGAACAGCTCGCTGGCGATGAACTGGTCGCCGCGCTTGCTGGCTTCCTTGTCGGTCAGGTTGAACAGGTTGATGAGTTCCTTCGACGGCTGGATCTCGCCGCCGGTGCCTTCCACCTTGGGCAGCCGGTTCATCGCCGCCTGCAGGGCGGAGACCAGCGTCGGCAGGCGCGCGCCGGCCTTCTGCAGGATCGGCCGGGCGGAGCCGCCCTCCTGGTTGATCAGGGCGGCGAGCAGATGCACCGGCTCGATGTACGAATTGTCGTTGCCCAACGCCAGACTCTGCGCATCCTGGATGGCGGACTGGAACGGGGTGGTGAGTTTGTCGAAGCGCATGGCGGACTCCTAATGGGATGACTGGCTCCTAAATGGGTGATCGCCTACCGGTTTCAAGTGTAGGCGGTCAATCCGCGGCGGTTCGGCAAGCTTCAACCAAGATTGTCCATCAGCCACGGTAGGCCTGTAGCGCGGGCGTCCCGCCTGCTTCGCAGGCCTGATCGGAAGAACGAGGCAGGCGGGACGCCCGCGCTACATGTGGGCCTCGGCCAATGGACAATCTGGGTTCAAAAGCGCATGGAAAGGCTGATGGCGCCGTAATGGTCGCCCTTGGCCTGGCCTTCGAATTCCTTGCTGCGAAAGACATGGGTATAGGCGACCCGCGCCTTCGGGAAGGTCAATACCAGACCGGCCTGGAGATCGCCCACCCAGGTCTGCTTGTCGACGCTCAGGCTGTCGCGGAAGGTGTTGCCATCCAGAAAGATGTTGTTGAACACGGCGCGACCGTCGACACCCGCATAGAGATACCACCCCCAGCCGTCGCTCTCCTGAAAGAAACCCGAGCCCGGCAGGCTGGGACGGATGCGCGGCGGCCCATAGTCCCGGGCCAGGCCCTCGCCGAAGCGCAGGGTCACGCCGCCGTTGAGATAGCTCGACACATTGCCGAGTCCGACGCCGAGGTGCGGCGTCACATCCATCATCAGGCCGCTGCGCGGGTGTGGCCAGAGATGGCGCCATTTGCGTTCGTGCGTCAGGGACAGCGTCGGCTCGTCGCCGAGTTGGTTCGCCCAGCCCTGGGCGCCCGGCACGCCAATCAATTTGTGGAAGTTGTTCTGGACATCCTCGCCCAGGGCCGAGGGCCCGACGATGCCCAGCCCGAATTCCCAGGTATCCAGGATGTTGTCCGCCTCCGCCACCACGGCAAAGCCGCCGTAGAGATAGCCCGCGTAGGGCCGCTCATTGGGCACCGGCGCGGTGCTGGTGATGTCGTTGGGGGTGTAGATGTTGTGGCCCATGGCATAACCCGCCCGCAGGGTTGCCCCCGGACGCACGAACGGCATGGCCCGGGCGAACTGACGGATATAGTCCGGCACGTCGTCGCCGCCGGAGAGATAGCTCAGGCGCAGGCCGTTGGTGTAGTGCTGGTCGGTGCCGGTGAATACGTCGTTCTCGATCAGCAGGTTGTAGGTGCCGGCATCCGCTCCGGCCATGGCTGCCTCGCACAGGCAAATCCCCGCGCCCAGAGCGATGAGGGCGCGGGCGAACAGATGTCGTGGGTCTGATTGAGTCTGGCCTGCCATGCCGCCACTTCCGCTTCCTTGGGGGGGGCGATTATGAATCAGCCTGCCAGGTAAATTTCCGCCGATGTTCGGGCGAGGCCGGCCGCCTCCCCCGAATCCGTTCAGCGGCGGTCGCCGTAGCCCGGGCGACCCATGTCGACGGGACGGCCCGTATCGATCGGACGGCCCATCTGAGCGGCCTTTTCCCTGTCATGTTTCTCGAACACGATGTGGCGGTTGGCTTCCTCGAGGCGCCGTTCGAGGTCGACCAATTCCCTCGGCCCCAGGCGTCCGTCAGCCATGTAGGCGCGCTCCATGGCGCTGATCGCCAGGTGTTCGCGCAACAGGCCGGTCGCCTCGCGCAGGGTCAGGTTGCCGGCTTCCATGCCGTTCAGGATGCGTTGCAGCTGGGCGTCCATGCGCTGATCCAGCTGTTGCTGGCGCTCCTTCATGCTGGCGACGTAACGTGCCTGCTGGTAGGCCGGCCCGCTCAGCCAGGGGTTGAAGTTCTGATTGGCGCCGTAATAACCGTAGCCGGTATCGGCCTGGCTGGAAGCGGTGCCCAGGGTCAGCGCGGTCAGACCCAGCAGGGCCAGGGTTTTCATGGTGGTGGCGATTTTCATGGTGTCACTCCTTGTTTGTTTCCGGCGGCGAACCATTCGTCGGCGGACGCTTCGCACTTTACGGATGGCATGTATGCGGTCCGTGTCCGATCTGTGGTTGAAGTGTAAGGATTTGTTACTTCATCCAACCGCGATTCTGGCGACGGTACATCGTCGGGAAGAGGAACCCTGGCCGCCATGCCGATCAAACGCGGATAATCCGCCCCATTCTTTCGTTCACCCCCCTGGAGCCACCACGATGAGTCGTGTTCAACTGTCCCGCCTTGCCAAGCCGTTCCTGCTTGCCCTGTTCGCGCTTTCCTGCGCCCAGCTGGCCCAGGCCGAAGGCCCCGCCCCTGGCGTCGCCGTGGTCGACTACGACCGTCTGCTCCTGGAATCGGAACCAGGCAGGAAAAGTATCGCGCCCCTGGACGAGCTGATGAACAAGAAGAAAAAGGAGGGGCAGGCCATGGAGGCGGAACTCCAGGGCATTCGTGCCCAGGCCGCGAAACAGGCGACGACCGCCACGGAAAAACAGCTGGAAACCTTCCAGCGGCAGTTCAACGACAAGCTGGAAGACCTGCGCCGCTTCCAGACCGAAGCCAACAACGAGCTGGACAAGCTCAGGGCGGAATCCCTGGGCGGCTTCAGCCAGCTCGCGCTGCCGGTCATCCAGGCCCTGGGCAAGGAGCGGGGTCTCGGCATGATTATCCAGAAACAGAAACTTGGCCTGATGTACCTCGACCCGAGCGCGGACATCACCGATCTGGTGATCCAGCGCCTGAACGGCCCGGCCGCGGCCAAACCCTGACCCGCGCGCCCCGGGCTGATGGACTCGGCGAGCGCGCTACCTCGTGAGCTTTCGCCAGTTCCAGGGTGGCGTCGGGTTCGTCTCCGACCACAATCCCAGTCGCCGCAGTCTGGCCATCAGTTCGGCCTGCTGGTAGGCCGTGGCATCTTCCGGGAACAGCGTGCCCGCATCCCGCCAGGCCATGCCCTCGGCCAGTTGATGCAGGCCGGCATCCTGCCCGGCTACCCACACCTTGCACGACGGCACCCCGCCATTCCCGGATGACGGACAATCCGCCGTGACCTGCTTCTGGAACAGCCACTGCCCGAGACTCGCCCGCGCGCGTGAGCCAAACGGCTGCACCCGCTCCGGCGCATCGATGCCCGCGATCCGGACAGGGCGCCGCTGGCGGTCCACCTGCAACACGAGGGTATCGCCGTCGGTGATCGCCACGACCCGGCCTGCGAGAGTTTCCGCCTGGATGGAACAGGGCATGAACAGACATGCCAGAGTCAGCAACAATCGACGCATGACGCCCATGCTAACGGATGGAACGTCCGTTCGTAATCCAACGACCTACAATGAGCGCAGCCGCCGTGGCGCCGAGCGGTGCGCCGCCCCCGATCAACCCGATGACCCAGTTGCAAAGAAATGACCCTTTTCGATTTCTTCAAGCCGCGACGAGATGCCAAGCCCGCAACGCCGACCGCCGAGGAACTGGCACAGCGGCAGGATGACGCGGTAGTGGATGCCGTATTGATGTCCGGTGTGGTGCTGCCGCCCTACCCCGCGCTATTGGAACAGCTGGATCACCTGATGGCGCGGGATGACTTTGAACTGGGTCGCCTGGTCGACATCGTCAGCCGCGACCCCAGCATCACCGCCGCGCTGCTGCGCGTGGCCAATTCCCCCGTATTCGGGTTGCACCAGACCCTCACCAGCCTGCGCCAGGCCGTCACGGTGCTGGGACTGGCGCGGACCCGGGCGGTGCTGCGCTCGGAAGTGCTGCGCGATGCGCTGCGCGGTTACGCGGACCCCTCCCTGGTGCACGCCCTCTGGGAGCGGTTCGGGGAGATCGGCAACCTCACCGCCAGCCTCGCCACCCGATCCGGAACACTCCGGGCGCGGTCCGATCTGGCCTACAGCGCCGGCATTTTTCACGGCACCGGCTGTTTCATCCTGACCAAGCGGTTTCCCAACCAGACCCTCTGGCTGGGCCATGTCGGCACGGATTTCGAAGACCGCATGGAGCAGATGGACGCGGCTCTGGGCACCGATCACGCGGCCATCGGCGCCATGGTCGCGCGCGGCTGGCGGCTGCCCCGGGAAGTGGCCGACGCCATCGCCCAGCAACACCGCCTGCGCCACTCACCGGAACTGATCGGCCGCGCCGACCCCCTGGCCTGCCTGCTCCGTCTGGCCATCGTGCTGCACGATGGCAGTGCCACGCCGGATGACTGGCCGGAACTCTGGGACACCGCCCGCGACCGGCTGGGACTCGATGCCGCCGCCGTGGATGCGACGATGGCCGAATATCTGGGCCCGGAGGACCAGGAGCCCGCCGCTTGACGGCTTCAGGGGGATCTCAGCGATCGATGGCGAGCAACTCGACATCAAAGTTCAACACCGCATTCGGCGGAATCACACCGGGAATGCCGTTCGCGCCATAGGCGGTCGCCGCCGGACAGGTCAGTTTGGCCTTGCCGCCGACTTTCATGACCTGCACCCCCTGCGTCCAGCAGGGAATGACATTCCGCAGCGGGAAGGAGATGGGCGCGTTGCGCTTGTAGGAGCTATCGAACTCGGAGCCGTTACGCAGCGTGCCACGGTAGTGCACCCTGACGGTACTGTCCGCCGTCGGCGAGGCGCCCTTACCCACCTGAACATGCTCCACCCTGACACCGGAAGGCAGGGTTACCGCGCTAGCGGCATGGCCCTGGGCGACGAACCCGAAAGTGATGATGGCGATCAGCAGTTGAAATGCGCGCATGGAACCTATCCTCGAAAAAGCGCGCAGTGTACCCACAATCCGCCGGCGCTCACTCTGCGCCATCACCGCCGCCGACGACCCCCTTGATGCCCGCGGCGGCGACATCCACCGTCGTCTCCACCACCGTCGCCCCGATACGGATGCCGGCCGACGCCACACTGACGGCGGCGCTCCCGACGGAAACCACGGCACACCCGGAGCACAACAGCGACAGGAGCAGGACCGGCGGAAGGCTACGCATGTTCACCCCTCCCGCCGCCGCATGTCGAGATAGAGCGCCTCCACCCGCTCGCGCGCCCAGGGCGTGCGACGGAGGAACTTGAGGCTGGACGCAATGCTGGGATCGTGGGTGAAACAGCGGATATCGATCCGCCGCCCCAACTCGGGCCAGCCAAGACGATCAACCAGCTCGGTCAGCAACCTTTCGAGCGTGATGCCATGCAGGGGATTGTTGGGTTGGGTCGCGGTCATGCGGGAGACGGTAACAGGGAATCGATGAACCCCGAAAAACAAAAAAGCCACCGATGAAGGTGGCCTTTTGCTTACTGCTTTCTGGCTCCCCGACCTGGGCTCGAACCAGGGACACACGGATTAACAGTCCGTTGCTCTACCGACTGAGCTATCGGGGAATTGAGAGGCCGCGATAATACGGATGGCGCGGCTTCCGGTCAATATCCAAAGCGGAAAATCTTGCGCTTTTCCGCGCTCAGGCGAGTGCCTGGGCGATGCGTTCGATGGCCTTTTTCAGGTTGTCCATCGAGGTCGCGAAGGAGATGCGGATGCAGCCTTCGCTGCCGAACGCGGAACCGGGCACCAGCGCGACGCCGAACTCCAGCAGGCGCTCGGTCAGGGCGAGATCGGTGGCCTCCTTGAGCTTGCCTTCGCGGTGCAACTTGGCGATGGCCACGCTGACGTCGGGGAAGGCGTAGAAGGCGCCGCCGCTGTCCACGCAACTCACGCCGGGAATCGCGTTGAGGGCGTCGACCACATGGCGGTGGCGCTCGCGGAAGGCGCTGAGCATCGGGACGATGCAGGACTGGTCGCCATTGAGCGCCATTTCCGCCGCCACTTGCGAGATCGAGGTGGGGTTGGAGGTGCTTTGCGACTGGATGTTGTCCATCGCCGCGATGATGTGGGCGGGGCCGGCGGCGTAGCCGATGCGCCAGCCGGTCATGGCGTAGGCCTTGGAAACGCCGTTGAGCACCATGGTGCGATCGTGGAGGTCCGGGCAGGCGTTGACGATGTTGCTGTACTCGCCATCCGTCATCAGGATGTGTTCGTACATGTCGTCGCTGACGATCAGCACTTGCGGGTGGCGACGCAGGACCTCGCCGAGGGCGGCGAGTTCATCCTTGGCGTAGACCGCGCCGCTGGGATTGGACGGGCTGTTGATGACCAGCATCCTGGTCTTCGCGGTGATCGCCGCCTCCAGCTGCGCCGGGGTGATCTTGAAGCCCTGTTCGATGCCGGCGTCGATGATGACCGGCACGCCGTCGGCCAGGATCACCATGTCCGGGTAGGACACCCAGTACGGCGCCGGGATGATGACTTCATCGCCCGGATTGATGAATGCCTGGGCGAGGTTGTAGAAACTCTGCTTGCCACCGCAGGACACCAGCACCTGGTTGGCCTGGTAGGAAAGGTCGTTTTCCCGCTTGAACTTGGCGATGACGGCCTGCTTCAGGCTGGGGGTGCCGCCGACGGCGGTGTATTTGGTGAACCCGGCGTTGATCGCGGCGATGGCCGCGTCCTTGATGTGCTGGGGCGTATCGAAGTCGGGTTCACCGACGCCGAGGCCGATGATGTCCTTGCCCTCGGCCTTCAGCTTGGCCGCCTTGGCGGCGACCGCCAGGGTGGGAGACGGTTTGATGTTCTGGACGCGGTGGGAGAGTTCCAAGATTCAGCCCTTACTAGATTGCATCCTGGCGGATTGCGCATAGATGCTAGGATTGCCCGTTTTTTAAGCGCGCGGATTTTAACTTGGCTGTCACTTTTCCCAATAGCCCTTTTGCACTGCATCAACCGTTCCCGCCAGCCGGCGATCAACCTGTTGCGATCGAGCAACTGATCCAGGGTGTGGATGCGGGTCTGCGCTTCCAGACCCTGCTCGGGGTGACCGGCTCGGGCAAGACCTACACCATGGCCAACGTCATCGCCCGCCTCGGCCGGCCGGCCTTCGTGATGGCGCCGAACAAGACGCTTGCCGCCCAGCTCTATGCCGAATTCCGCGAGTTCTTCCCGGACAACGCGGTCGAGTACTTCGTCTCCTACTACGACTACTACCAGCCCGAGGCCTACGTGCCCTCGCGCGACCTGTTCATCGAGAAGGATTCCAGCATCAACGAGCACATCGAACAGATGCGGCTCTCCGCCACCAAGGCGCTGCTGGAACGGGAGGACTGCGTGATCGTCGCCACCGTCTCGGCCATCTACGGCATCGGCGATCCGGTCGATTACCACGGCATGATCCTGCACCTGCGCCAGGGCGAGCGCATCGACCAGCGCGCCATCCTGCGCCGCCTCACCGAGATGCAATACACCCGCAACGAAATGGAATTCAAGCGCGGCGTGTTCCGGGTGAAGGGCGACGTGATCGACATCTTCCCGGCGGAACACGCTGAAACGGCGGTGCGCGTCTCCCTGTTCGACGACGAGGTGGAAAGCATCAGCCTGTTCGACCCACTCACCGGCCAGGTGATGCACAAGGCCGCCCGCTTCACCGTCTATCCCTCCAGCCACTACGTCACGCCGCGCGACGTGGTGCTGAAGGCGGTGGACAAGATCAAGCTGGAACTGGCCGAGCGCCTGGATTTCTTCCACAAGAACAACAAGCTGGTGGAAGCGCAGCGGATCGAGCAGCGCACCCGTTTCGACCTCGAACTGCTCGCCGAACTGGGTTTCTGCAAGGGCATCGAGAACTACTCGCGGCATCTGTCCGGGCGCAACCCCGGCGACCCGCCGCCGACCCTGATCGACTACCTGCCGCCCAACGCGGTGATGTTCCTCGACGAATCGCACGTCACCGTGCCGCAGATCGGCGGCATGTACAAGGGCGACCGCGCGCGCAAGGAAAACCTGGTCGATTACGGCTTCCGCCTGCCCTCGGCGCTGGACAACCGACCGCTGCGCTTCGACGAGTTCGAGCGGATCATGCGCCAGACCGTGTTCGTCTCCGCCACCCCCAGCACCTACGAAAAGGAACATCAGCAGCGGGTGGTGGAACAGGTGGTGCGCCCCACCGGCCTGATCGACCCGATCATCGAGGTCCGCCCGGTCGGCACCCAGGTGGACGACCTCATGTCCGCCATCGTTGAGCGTACCGCGCGCGGCGAGCGGGTGATGGCCACGACACTGACCAAGCGGATGGCGGAACAGCTCACCGAGTATCTTTCCGAGCACGGCATCAAGGTCCGTTACCTGCACTCGGACATCGACACCGTCGAGCGGGTGGAGATCATCCGCGACCTGCGCCTGGGCGTGTTCGACGTCCTGGTCGGCATCAACCTGTTGCGCGAGGGTCTGGATATCCCCGAGGTATCGCTCGTCGCCATCCTCGACGCCGACAAGGAAGGTTTCCTCCGCTCCGAGCGCTCATTGATCCAGACCATCGGCCGCGCCGCCCGCCACCTCAACGGCACCGCCATCCTCTACGCGGACCGCATCACCGACTCGATGCGCCGCGCCATCGACGAGACCGAGCGCCGCCGCGCCAAGCAGATCGCCTTCAACCTCGCCCACGGCATCACCCCCAAGGGCGTGGTCAAACGGATCAAGGACATCATCGACGGCATCTACAACCCCGATGCCGCCAACCAGGAGTTGAAGGCCGCGCAGGGCCGCGCCAAGTACGAGGCCATGAGCGAGAAGGACCTGGCGCGCGAGATCAAACGCCTTGAGAAGGACATGCTCGGCGCCGCCAAGAACCTGGAATTCGAGAAAGCGGCGGAACTGCGCGACCGTCTGCATGACCTGAAGAAACAACTGTTCGGCGTCGAGGAGCACGATTAGATGCGGGCGCCCTCCGCAATCGACGTCCACCGCCGGCAGGGGCTGATTCGAGAGATCGATTCAAGTATTCCGCTCCTGGTGTCGATGAACAGCACATTCTCAGCAAATCCCGTCGACATCCCATGTCCCTGATCGCGATTCGCGCCGCTGAACACCCGATCAACTACGGCCAGTTGCGCGCGTTGGTCGTGGATGATTTCCCGGGCATGCGCAGTGCCTTGAAGATGACCTTGTCGAACTTCGGCATGGCCAGGATCGATCTGGCCAGCAATGCCGCCGAAGCCATCTTCAGGATCCAGAACAATCATTACGATGTAATCCTGTGCGACTTCAACCTGGGCGAGGGACGCGACGGCCAGCAGCTGCTGGAGGAATTGCGCCACCGCCGGCTGATCCGGTTGCAGACCGTGTTCATCATCGTGACCGCGGAATCGATCTACGAAAAGGTGGTGGCTACCGCCGAGCTGGCGCCGGACGACTACATGCTCAAGCCGTTCAGCGCCGAAGTGATGCGCAACCGCCTGGAGAGCATCCTGCGGCGCAAGCAGACCTTCGCCAAGGTCTATCAGCACCATGAAGCCGGCGACCTGGAAGCCGCCATCGGCGCCTGCGACCGCATCATCCACGACACCCCGCGCTATCTGGTCGACGCCCTGCGCTTCAAGGGGGATGCGCTCAATTCCCTGGGGCGATCCCCGGAAGCGGAAGCGCTCTACAAGCAGATCGTCCAGATGCGCCCGATTCCCTGGGCTCGCCTGGGTCTGGCCAAATCGCTACATCAACAGAAGAAGGATGAGGCGGCCGAGGAGATTCTGCGCGACCTGCTGGAGCACTCCCCCGAACTGGTCGCTGCCTACGACCTGCTGGCCGACGTCCGCCTCGCGCGCAAGGACGACATCGGTGCCCAGGCCGCGCTGCAAGCGGGTGTCGACATCTCCTCGCGCACGGTTCGCCGGCAACAGAAACTGGGCAATCTGGCCATGGACAACGGCGATCTCGACACGGCCACCACCGCCTATGCGGCCGCGATCGAAAAAGGTCGCCATTCCGTCTTCATCACCCCGGTCGACTACGGCAACCTCTGCCGGGTCCAGGTGGAGCGGGGCGATCTCAACGCCGCCATGGAAACCCTCAAGAAGGGCAAATTGGCGCTGCAAGCCAGCCCGGAGGGGCAGCTGGTGACCGCCGTCGCGCAAAGCAGAATCCACACGCGCAATGGCAATGAAGCCGAGGCCGTGAGGGCACTGGACGAAGCGGCCCGGCTGCGGACCAATGGGGCGCATGCGGATGGCGCCCTCCTGCTGGACATGGCCGAGGGTTGCCTCGCGCACGGCCGCAACGAACTGGCGGACGCGCTCATCTCGGTGGCGGCCCGCAACGCCCACGACAGCGAAGCGCTGCTGTCCAAGGCCAGGCAGCTGTTCGAGCAGGCGGGGCGCGCGGAGGAAGGCGCGAGCGTGCTCGCGCTGGCGACGTCGGAAGTCCGCAAACTCAACGACGAAGGCGTGATGAAAGCCCACAAGAGCGATTTCGACGGGGCCATCGAACGTCTCCTGAGCGCCAGCGAACTGGCGCCCAACAACCCACGCATCCTGATGAATGGCATCTGGGTCATTCTGAAATACCTCGAGCAAAACGGCATGAATGAAGAGAAACTGACCAAGGCGCGCGACCTGCTCACGGAGGTGGAGCGGCTCAGCCCCGGACATGTCCGCGCCGCGGGCCTGCGCTCCCAGCTGAACGAGCTCGAGTCCCGCTTCGGCCTGCGCAGGAGGAACATCTGATGGCCTTCGACACCAGCGACATGCATGCCGCGCTGATGCATGAACTCAAGAACAACCTGGGCCTGCTGACCATGACCCTGGACGGGATGCCCTTGCTCGGCATTCCGGAACACGACACCAAACTGGACGACGCCCGCCTGATCTGCCAGCGCAGTGTCGAGCGCCTGCAGCAGGCCCTGCTCATCTACAAGGCCGACCATGGTGCGCTGCGCCCCAGTATCGACGCCTATTCGCCGATAGACCTGCTGCGCGAGTTGGGCGACAACGCCGGTTCACTGGCCAGGAACAGACTCACCGTGGAAGTGCTGGTCAGCGACAAGGTGCCCGATATCTGGTTCTTCGACCGTGGCCTCGTGGAATTGGCCATCCTCAATGCCATCCACAACGCCCTGGCCTACGCCCGCACGACCATACGCATCGAGGCGGACGTCAAGGGCGATTACCTGGCGCTCACCGTTCGCGACGACTCCAACGGCTATCCCGAGCAACTCCTGGCGCTCGACGACACGCATGTGGTCAGCACCGGTTCCGCGACCGGACTGGGTCTGCGCTTCGCCCGCCTCATCGCCGGCCTCCACGAGAACCAGGGCCACGTCGGCGGACTCGAACTCAGCAACGATGCCGGCGCGGTATTCAGCCTCCTGCTGCCCTGAAACCCACTTTTCCAACACGTATCCGGTACTGAAATGAAGCAAACCGCCATTCTTCTGGTCTGCATGGGCAATATTTGTCGCTCCCCTACCGCCGAAGGCGTACTCCGTCGCAAGGCGGAAGCGGCCGGCATGACGCATCGACTGCGCATCGACTCCGCGGGCACCCATGACTATCACGTCGGCAACCCGCCCGACCCCCGCGCCCAGAAGGCCGCGCTCGGACGCGGCTACGACCTGAGTCCGCTGCGCGGACGCCAGGTTGGCGTCCAGGATTTCGCCAGCTTCGACTACATCCTCGCGATGGACCGCGACAACCTCGCCAACCTGCTCAAGATCTGCCCGGATGAGTACCGGCACAAGGTCAAGCTCTTCCTCGCGTTCAGCTCGCGCTACCCCAACCTCAACGTGCCCGACCCCTACTACGGCGGCGGCAAGGGCTTCGAACAGGTGCTGGACATGGTGGAAGACGCCTCCGATGGCCTGCTGGCGGAAATCGAGCGCTATGCAAGATAGACGCGACCACCCCGACATGTCATGAAAAACGCCGGCTTGAGCCGGCGTTTTTCATGACCGCGACAGGCGGAAGATCAAGCCGCCTTGTCGCTATCCCCCTCGACGGGGCGGGTTTCCACCATGACCAGCGGTTCGCTGGGTTGCGCCACATGCGGCGGCCGGGCACGTCGACGCGGATTGGAGGGCGGCCCCCACTCGCTCGGGGCGGTCTGCGCGGAATCGACCGATGCCGCCGGCGCTTCATTGCGGGTTTCCACCATGACCAGCGACTCCACCGGAGCGGCCGCCGCGCCACGACCCCGACCGCCACGACGGCGACGGGACGGGGCTGACGAGGCGGGTTGCTCGGAGGCTTCCTCGCCGGTGTCGGCGGGGGTCGCGCCATGGGTTTCCACCAACTCCAGACCGACACCGCTCAGATCCGGCGTCGAGGCGGGCGCGGAGACCGGCTCCGCCACGCTCTTCTCGGCGACCGCCGGGCGCGCCTCGGGCTCGGGCGTGTCGAGCTTGATCACGATCGGCTCCAGCTCGACCGCGCTGGGCGCCGCGCTTGCCACGGGCTGATCACCCGATTCGGCGACCAGTTCCGAGACGGTCTGATCGGTGGTGGTGGCGGCGTCGCCACGACGACCACGGCCACCACGACGACCCCGGCGGCGACCATCGCGGTCCTCGCCCTGGGCGGCGGCATCCGCTACCGCATTGCCCTCGACTGGCGCGGCGACAGCGGCCTCACGCGCCTCTTCCACCACCGGCGCGCGCTCGCGGCGCGGACGTTCCGGACGCTCGCCGCGCTCGGCGCGATCTCCACGCGGCTCCCGGTTTTCCCGAGGTTCGCGCGCTTCTTTCGGCTCGCGGGCTTCGCGAGGCTCACGCGCTTCACGCTTTTCCGGACGCTCGCCGCGCTGCGGACGCTCGCCCGACTCGGGGCGCTCGCCACGCGGGCGACGCTCACCCCGCTCAGCGCGCTCGCCACGATCACCGCGCTCACCCCGATCGCCACGCGACTCGCGCTCGGGTCGACCACGACGCGTGTCCCGGTCGTTGCGGCGCGGTGCCGTCTTCTTGACTTCTTCCACCGGTTTTGCCGGCTCTTCCACCTCGTTGAGGCCACGCAACCAGCCAAAGATGCGACCGAACAATCCAGGCTTGCCCTGCGCGGCGACGGGGACGACCGGCTCGGCGGCCATGTGCGCGGGCGCCGGCTGCGAGGGGGTGATGCCCTGAACCACGGGTTGCGCCCGTTCCGGCTTGGCGGCGCCGGCCGCGACGCCGGCTTCGTCTTCTTCCGCCGGCTTTTCCACCATGCGGTAACTGGGCGCCAGCGGCTCGGATTGGTTGAGCTGGTCATGGCGCAGACGGATCAGGGTATAGCGCGGTGTTTCGAAGTGCATGTTGGGGATCAACACGACCTCGACGCGGTGGCGCGCCTCGATGGACAGGATGTCGTGACGCTTCTCGTTGAGCAGGAAGGTGGCGACATCGACCGGAACCTGGACATGCACCGCGCCGGTGTTTTCCTTCATCGACTCTTCCTGCAGCATGCGCAGCAGGTGCAGGGCGAAGGATTCGGTGCTGCGCACGTGACCGGTGCCGGAACAGCGCGGGCAGGTGATGTAACTGGTCTCGCCGAGGCTGGGCTGCAGACGCTGACGCGACAGTTCAAGCAGACCGAAACGGGAAATCTTGCCGGTCTGGATGCGGGCGCGATCGTAGTGCAGGGCGTCGCGCAGACGGTCCTCGACTTCGCGCTGATTCTTCTGGTTCTCCATGTCGATGAAGTCGATCACGACCAGACCGCCGAGGTCGCGCAGGCGCAACTGGCGCGCGACCTCGTCGGCCGCTTCCAGATTGGTGTTGAAGGCGGTCTGCTCGATGTCGGCACCCTTGGTGGCCTGGGCGGAGTTGACGTCGATGGCGACCAGCGCCTCGGTATGATCGATCACGATGGAGCCGCCGGACGGCAGCGGCACCGCGCGCGAATAGGCGGTTTCGATCTGGTGCTCGATCTGGAAGCGGGAGAACAGCGGCACCGGATCGCTATACAGCTTCACCTTGTTGACGTTGCCCGGCATCACGTGGGCCATGAATTGCCTGGCCTGTTCGTAGATGGCGGGTTCGTCGATGAGGAGTTCGCCGATGTCCGCGGTGAAGTAGTCGCGGATGGCGCGGATGACCAGACTGGATTCGGCGTAGATCAGGAAGGCGCCGGACTGGCCCTGGGCGGCGCCGTCGATGGCGTTCCACAGTTGCAGCAGGTAGTTCAGATCCCACTGCAGTTCTTCGACATTGCGGCCGATGCCGGCGGTGCGGCCGATCAGGCTCATCCCGGCGGGCACTTCCAGTTGCGCCAGCGCGTCGCGCAGTTCGTTGCGCTCTTCGCCCTCGATGCGGCGGGAGACGCCACCACCGCGCGGGTTGTTGGGCATCAACACCAGATAGCGGCCGGCCAGGCTGACGAAGTTGGTCAGCGCCGCGCCCTTGTTGCCGCGTTCGTCCTTTTCGACCTGGACGACCAGTTCCATGCCTTCCTTGAGGAAGTCCTGGATCTTGCCGCGACTGAAGTCGCCACCCTCGGCACCGCGCAGGGAGGATCGGGCGATTTCCTTGAACGGCAGAAAGCCGTGGCGTTCGGCGCCGTAATTGACGAAGCAGGCTTCCAGGGAAGGCTCGACACGGGTAACGACGGCCTTGTAGATATTGCTCTTCCGTTGCTCCTTGTTGGCGGATTCAATGTCGAGATCGACCAGTTTCTGGCCTTCGACAATGGCGACGCGGAGTTCCTCCGCCTGCGTCGCGTTGAACAACATACGTTTCATGTTTTACCCCAGCGCTCCTCGCGCCCCGGGGGGACAAACCCATGCCGCGTGAGGTTTCCACGACGGCGATGCAGGGCAGTAGATCAGGCGTCTTGTGTATTGTCGCTGAGCGTCTGGTGCATGGTGACAGGCTTATCTGCAATTCATCCTGCCGGCCGGCCTCAGCTTAATCGCCGAGGCCGGCCGGGAGATCATCCGGGTACGGGTCGCGCATAAAAATTGCGTTACCATCGCTGCTTTTTTCGGGCACGCGGACCTCGGGAAGCATTCGGCCTCGGTGTGACTTGGCGCGCTGTACAGCGCGGACTTGGCACAGGGAGGGGGAACGGCTCCGGTGTCCTGCGGGCTTTCTGCCGGTGAGCGAGACGACCGGCGCCCCTTGGCGGTGCTTGGGCAGGATCTTCAACGCCCCCGGTGCACGCTTTTTGGGCAGCGGGAGTATACGGTAATGCAATCTGCTGGCAAAGCAACAGTAACCAAGGTTTTGATCGGTCCGGAACTGGCGGGACAGCGCATCGACAATTTCCTGGTCAAACACCTCAAGGGCGTGCCGAAAAGCCGCATCTACCGGATGTTGCGCGAGGGAGAGGTGCGGGTGAGCGGCCGCCGCGCCAAACCCGAGTACAAGGTCGCCGAGGGCGACGAAATCCGCATCCCGCCGGTGCGGGTCGCGGACAAGCCGGACATCCCCCATGCCTCGCCGGTGGGCCAGCCGCTGCTCGACCGGGTACTCTATCGCGACGACGCCCTTCTGGTGATCGACAAACCCGCCGGTCAGGCGGTGCATGGCGGCAGCGGCGTCAGTCTGGGGGTGATCGAACAACTCCGCCAGGAACTGCCCGATGCCAGGTTCCTCGAACTCGCGCACCGGCTCGACCGGGAGACCTCCGGCGTGCTGGTGCTCGCCCTGAAGCGCTCCGCGCTCGTGGAAATGCATCGCATGCTGCGTGATGGCGAGCCGAAAAAGACCTATCTGGCGCTGGCGACCGGTCGCTGGCGCGACCCGGTGCGCCACGTCAAGCTCCCCTTGCAGCGCTATCTGAACGATGACGGCGAACGCCGGGTGGCGGTGGACGACGAGGGCCAGCGGGCCCACACCATCTTCCGCCTGCGCCGCGGCTATGCGGACTTCACGCTGCTCGAAGCCGAGCTGAAAACCGGACGCACCCATCAGATCCGCGTCCACCTGGCCGCCCTCGGGCACCCGATCGCGGGAGATGACAAATATGGTCGCGCCGAGGTCAACCGCGCCTTGAAGAAACGCGGGCTGCGCCGCATGTTCCTGCATGCCGCGCGCCTGGAAATCAAGCACCCGCTCAGCGGCGCCCCCCTCGTCGTGGAAGCCCCCCTGGCGGACGACCTGCAACATTTTCTCGACCTGATCGAACATGAAAACCAAGCGCTTTGACCTGCTGATCTTCGACTGGGACGGCACCCTGATGGATTCCGCCGGGGCGATCGCCGCCTGCATCCAGGCCGCCTGCGCCGACATGAACCTGCCCGTCCCCAGCCGCGAGGAAGCCCGTCACGTGATCGGACTGGGGCTGCGCGAGGCGCTCGCCCACCTCTATCCCGACCTGCCGGATGCGGATCATCCGCAGCTGGCTGACCATTACCGCCGCCATTTTCTCGCCCAGGACCACGAGATCCCCCTGTTCGAGGGCGCGCGCGAGCTGATCGTGGAATTGCATGCCGGCGGATACCAGCTGGCGGTGGCCACCGGCAAGGCGCGACGCGGCCTCGATCGCGCCTTCGGCCACACCGGCCTGGAGCGGTATTTCCACGCCTCGCGCACGGCGGATGAAACCTTCTCGAAACCTCACCCGGCGATGATCGAGGAATTGCTGGAGGAGCTGATGGTTGCCCCGGATCGGGCCCTGATGATCGGCGACACCAGCCACGACCTGGAGATGGCCCGCAACGCCGGTATCCGCGGTCTCGCGGCCGGCTATGGCGCTCACCCGGCGGCGGATCTCGACAAATATGGCGCCCTCGAGGTGTGTACCAGTTTCGCGGCCCTGGCCGACTGGCTGCGGGCAAACGCCTGAACCGCGACCCGACGCGATGTCATCACCCTATCGACCGCCTTCCCGCCAGTCGGCATGGCAGGATTTCGCGAAGGACAGCAACGCGGCCGTTCGCAAGGGCATGTGCAGAAGTATGACGCCATCCGGCACACCACCCCGCGAGCGCACCTCGTCCGGACTCAGCGCGGACAGGGCGATGATCCCGGCGGGCTGCCTGGAGGATACGCGGCACAGCGCCCGCAGGAGCCGAACGCCATCCAATCCGGGCAAATCCAGGTCGATCACCAACAGATCGACGCGCGTCTCGCCAAGACGGATCAAGGCCTCATAGCCGTCCGTCGTATGCCGCATGTGCACGTCCTGAGCGAGGTTGGACAAAACCTGCTCCAGCTGGAAGATCTGGTCGGGGTCCGCGTGCGCCACCAGCACCTCGTACTTCCGCCGACCATCACCGCTCGTTCGCCTGCGATTGGCCAGCATTTCCTCCACCGAGGTACGCAACACGCGACGGTGCCCCCCCGGCGTTTTCCAGGCCTTGAGCCGACCATCCTCGACCCAGAGTTGAATGGTGCGCACACTGGCGCTCAGCAATTTCGCGGTTTCGCGCGTGGTCAAGGTGTCTGGCAAGGCTTGCGAGGAGATCACGGTCTACTCCGGGTGGATTTGATATTTAGCATTGTTGTTGATTTTGTTGTTTCCATCAACAGCTTTGTCATTTGCCGTACATCCATACCAGACGGCGCATCGACCTGACATGCGATCCCATCCCCCCATACCCTGTCCAGGCGTCCCAAGATCATGAAAACGAGTCCCACGGCAAGTTCACCGATGCCGAGCGGCACGCGGTTGTGTGCCTCGACACAGGTCGTGGAAGGCGGCAGTGGGTTCCGCTTTGAAGTGCCCTGGCGGGGCGAACCGACCCCGGCCTTCGCCATCCGTCATCATGGCCGCGTCCACGCCTATCTGAATCGCTGCGGCCACATTCCGGTCGAACTCGATTGGCAGCCGGGCGAGTTCTTCGACATCACCCGGCTATACTTGCTCTGCGCCACCCACGGCGCGCTCTACGACCCCGCCACCGGCGCCTGCCTGGGGGGACGCTGCAACGGCCGGGGGTTGGTGGTTCTGCCCGTCGAGGAACACGACGGGCATATCTATCTCACCGAGGAAATCTGAATGGCGAACGAGGACGAGCGCGGTGCGCTTGAGCGCCTGTTGCTGGCGCATCTGGAGGAGCAACGCAAATCCCGACGCTGGAGCCTGGCATTCAAATCCCTGGGATTCATCTGGCTGTTCAGCGTGATCTTCCTGGTGCTGTTCCACGATGACGGCAACTTTGCCTCCGTGCAGCCCCATACCGCGCTGATCGACGTGAACGGCGAAATCGGCGGCGGCGAAGGCATCAGCGCCGACGACCTGATAGCGGCGCTGAACGCCGCCTTCGAGGACAAGCACACACGCGCCGTGGTGCTGCGCTTCAACAGCCCGGGCGGCAGTCCGGTACAGGCCGGCCAGATCCACGACGAGATCCGCCGACTGCGCGGCAAGAACCCGACGATTCCGGTCTACGCGGTGGTGGACGACATCTGCGCCTCCGGTGGCTATTACATCGCCGCCGCCGCCGACAGGATCTTCGTCGACAAGGCATCCCTGGTCGGGTCCATCGGCGTCCTGATGGACGGCTTCGGCTTTACCGAAGGCATGAAGAAGCTCGGCGTCGAGCGGCGCCTGCTGACGGCGGGGGACAACAAGGGCTTTCTCGACCCGTTCTCGCCCGTCGACCCCCGCCAGGAGAGTCATGCCCGCGCCATGCTGGCGGAAGTCCATGAGCAGTTCATCCAGGTGGTCCGCAAGGGGCGCGGAAACCGCCTGAAGGAAACGCCTGACATGTACAGCGGACTGATCTGGAGTGGCGCGCGCAGCATCGAACTGGGCCTGGCCGATGCCCTGGGCAGCCTCGACTCGGTCGCCAGAGACGTGGTCAAGGCGGAGGACATCGTCGACTACACGCCGCAGGAAAGCCTCAGTGACCGTCTTGCTCGGCGCATCGGCAGCGCGATGGGTGATGCCATGGGCCCCTGGGCGCGTGCCGAGGTGCGTGTGCGCTGATGCCCGACGCCTATCTCCCGATCGCCTGCGCCGAACACGAGCGTCTCGAATTCGCCGTGCTGAGACGTCGGCGGTTGCGGCTCACCTGGGTGGACGAACAGGGCCAGGACACCTGTGTCGAGGAGGTCCTGCCGCTCGACGTGGCTACCCGCGACGGCGCCGAATGGCTGACCATCAGGCGGGCGGGGGGCGCGACCGAGGCGGTGCGGCTTGACCGCATCCGGTCGGTCGGCGAGTCCTGACCACCGGGCGAATCACGTCATCCCCATGGCCGCCACGGCGGTCGCGACTGGGCCGTTCTTCCCATACGCCCGATCACCTTGGCGCGCTAACATGACCGCTCTCACTCAAAGCGGTCCCACTCTCCCGTGCTTGCCCGCAACGCCCTCCTCGCCCGCAAGCTGATCTTCACCGTTGGCGCGGGTTTCGCCCTGGCACTGGCCCTGATCGTCGCCCTGACGGTCATTGGCGTGCGCCAACTGGCTGACACCAACGCCAACCTGGAGGCCATCGTTCACGAAAACAGCGTGAAGTCGCGTCTGGCCAGCCAGATGCGCGACATCCTGCGCGACCGCGCCATCTCCATGCTCTCGATCGTGGTCATGAACGACGCCTTCGAGAAAGACGAGGAGATGCTGCGTTTTTATCGGTATGGCTCCACCTACCAGACCGTGCGCCAGGAGCTCGAAACCAAGCTCAAGACCCCGGAGGAAAAGTCGGTGCTCGCCGGCATC
>CAZONS010000029.1:0-19880 GCA_964581195.1 uncultured Thiobacillus sp.
CGTTGGCGACGGTGATGGTGTAGGTGAACTCCTGATTGAGGTCGACCACGGCATGCGACACCGTCTTCGATACCACGGACAGATCGGTCTTGGGCAGCACCGTGGTGGTTTCCTGGACGCTGTTGTTGCCCGCCAGACTGTCGCCGGCAAACGGCGTCGCGCCGGTTTCATAGGACTCGACCGAGGCCGTGGTCCTGTAGGTCAGACTGCTGGCGGGGACGTTGGTGAGCGGCCCGGTGTCGAAGCGCAGCGTGAAGGTCCTGCTGGTGCCCGCCGGCAGCACGCTGACCGCCTGGCTGGCGCCCAGGTAACAGACCACGTCGGCGCCGACCACGCCGCAGGTCGCCCCCGCCGGCAGGCTGCTGCCACCGGCGTTGAAAGCCATGCTGTAGGGATTCGGCTGCCCGCCTTGCGGCGGCGCGGTCGGCGTCACCGTCAGCTTGAAGCCGGTGGCCTGCGAGGGGCCGTTGTTCTGGGCCACGACCTGGTAGTCGATGCTGTCGCCAAAGGCGGTGGGATCGTAGCCCGGGTCGTTGTTGGTGACGGTCAGGTCGATCGCCTCGGTGGTGACCGTGACGTTGTTGCTGGCACTGTTGTTGGCGTAGCCGGGCGCATCGCTCTCCACCGTGGTCGTGCTGATGCTCGCGTGGCTGGTGTACACGGCGTCGAGCGGATCCGGATACGGGTAGACCGGGATCACCCTGAACACCAGTTGCCGCGATTCGCCGTTGGTCAGACTGAAGCCGGTGCATTCGATGCCCTGGTCGCCGGCATAGGGCGCGCCCACGAACGTCACATAACTACAGGAGGCGGCGCTGCCGGCGATGGCCGCGGAAGCGGGCACATAACTCATTCGGGCCGGGTCGATCCGCTGGCGCAGGATCACACCCGCCGCGGTGCTGGGGCCGTTGTTGCGGATCGAGGTGGTATAGGTCAGCTGCACGCCGACCTTGACCGGGTTGGGGGCCGAGGCCATGTTGGTCACGGTCACGTCGGCGACGGGGTCGACCGTGATGTTGGCCGAGGCCGAGTTGTTGCCGCTGTTGCTGTCGATCGCATCCGGGGAAGACACCGTCGCGGTGTTCGCGATGGCGCCGCTGGCGATGGGCCGGTTCACCGTGATGGTGATGGTGCGCGGCGCGCCGTTGGTCACGTCGAGCAGGGTACAGGTCACGGTGGAACCGAAGCTGCACGACTCGCCGGGCTGGGCGCCGGTGATGACGGCGGAACCGGTGGTGGTGCCGGCATTGCCGCTGTACCAGGACTGCAGCACGTCGGTGACGGTGGCGGTGGGCGCGACATCCGCGCCCAGGTTGGAGACGGTCAGGGTATAGCTGAAGCTGTTGGTCGACGTGTTCAGTGTGGCGAGCGAGGCGGATTTCGCCATCGCCAGATCGACCGCGCGTGGCGAACTGATCACGCTGCGGGTCTGGCAGTTGCCGGTTGCGCTGTTGTCGGCGGGCGAGTGCGGCGAACTCGCGGACAGGCCGGTACAGGCGGTGTTGGACAGCGTACCGAGGAAACCGGCCGTCGCCTGGGTGGTGATGGTCAGGGTGGGCAGGGAAGCGCCGCGCGCCAGACCACTCGGGTTGCTGTTGTCGCAGGTCACGGTCTGGGGCGAGCCGCTCGCGCTGCAGGACCAGTTGGTCCCCGAGGCGCTGACATAGGTTTCATTGGCCGACAGCGCATCCGTCACCCGGATGGTGCCGGTGGCGGTGGAGGTGGAGCTGTTGCTGTTGGTCACCACGATGGTATTGGTGATCGACCCGCCCGCGGCAACCGGAGACGGCCCCTTGCTCTTGGTCAGGGTGAGGTGAGCGAATGCGCTGGCGATGGTGTAGTTCACATCAGCGGACTGATTCGTGCCGCTGGCCGGCGTGGTGCGGCTGATGGTGGCCGTATTGGTGCCCGAAGCGGGCGCGCCGGTCACGGTCAGGGGAATCACGAAACTGGAGGAGGTGACCCCGTTGTTGAGCGCGCCCACAGCACACGTGACCGCCTGACCCACGGCGCTGCAACCGCCGGGCAGGGCGCCGATGCTGAAATCGGCGGGTACGGTATCGGACAGCACCACACCGGTCGCGTCCTGCGGGCCCAGGTTGGTGGCCGACAGGGTAAGGGTGACGGCCTCGCCGGTGGCATAGGTGGTCAGACCGGTCGCGGTGGAGACCATGGTCTTGTTGGCGCGCAGGGAAGTGCCCGCCGTCACCGAGACGGTCTTCAGGGAAGGTCCGTTGTTGCCGGAGACCGGATCGCCGGTGGCGGAATCGGTGGATACGACACTGGCGCCGTTGGTGATGGTGCCGGCGCTGGTGATGATCCGACCGGTGACGGTGATCACCGGCGCGGTGGCGCCGCTGGCCAGATTGGGGCCGGAATAGTCGCAAGTCAGGGTGGTGCTGACGAGCGCGCACGACCAGTTGCTGCCGCTATAGGACTGATAGGTGAAATCGGAGGCGGCCGGCAGGTTGTCGATGACGCGGAAGGTGGTCGCCGGGTCGGGACCATTGACGTTGGTGACAGTCAGGGTGAAGTTGATGACATCGCCCGAGATGGCGCTGTCCGGGCCGGCCTTGGAGATGGAGAGGTTGGCGCCGTTGATGACGGTCGTGTTCTTGACCAGCGCGTCGTTGCCGGGGTTGGCATCGACGTTGCCGGCGGCGCTGACGCTCGCGGTCGTGGAGGCCACCCCCGCCGTCGCGCCAACCCCGAGGAACTGTGTGGTCCAGACCGCCTGCGCGGCCAGGCTGCTCCGGGTACAGGTCAGCAATTTCGGGCTGCCGGCCAGATTGAAGGCGCAGTCGGTCGGCGCGACGGAACCGCTGAAATCGACGTTGCCCGGAAGTTCGACCACCAGGGTCAGGGTGTTGACCGTGGCCGCCACATCGTTATTGGTCACCTCGGCGGTGAATGTCGAGATGCCCCCACGGGTGGCCGGATCGGGTGTCCAGGTATATCCGGATACCGAGAGATCGGCCGCCTGTGCCGCCGAACCCAGCAGCAGCAGGCCCAGGAACAGGTTCCGCATCCACCCGGCCGCGCCGAAAGACGCTGCCCCCTTCGCCGCTACCTTTCGTGACATCAATCGCTCCCTGAGCAACCCATTCAATCCACAACCAAACATTGGAAACTCCACATCATCTTGTTTTGCCCGAGGCGGGCGATTGTGCCGCGAGTCTAAGGATCTGAATCTCTTGTTACTGTGATCTGACGCACATAATGCGGAGCAGGCGCCGGGCGGCTGCTCCTACAATCCGGCTACTTTCTCTCGACGGACTCAACATGACCGACACCCTGCTACTGGTCGACGGCTCCAGCTATCTCTACCGCGCGTTCCATGCCCTGCCCGACCTGCGCAACCCGGAGGGCGAGCCCACCGGGGCGATGTATGGCGTGATCAACATGTTGAAGCGGCTGCGCAAGGATTTTCCGAGCGCCCATGCTGCCTGTATCTTCGACGCGAAAGGGAAAACCTTTAGAGATGATTGGTATCCCGCCTATAAGGCGCAGCGCCCCCCCATGCCCGACACGCTGTCCTGCCAGATCGCGCCACTGCATGAAGCCGTGCTCGCATTGGGCTGGCCGTTGCTGATGATCGACGGCGTGGAGGCGGACGACGTGATCGGCACGCTGGCAAAGCAGGCCGAGGCGGCGGGGATGGAGACGGTGGTCTCCACCGGCGACAAGGACCTGGCGCAACTGGTGACGTCCAAGGTGCGGCTGATCAACACCATGACCAACGAGGTGCTGGACGAGGCGGGTGTGTTGGCGAAATTCGGGGTACCGCCGGAGCGCATCGTCGACTACCTGACCCTGGTCGGCGATACGGTGGACAACGTGCCCGGCGTCGACAAGGTGGGGCCCAAGACCGCGGTGAAGTGGCTGACCGAGTTCGACGGTCTCGACGCCCTGCTGGCGCGCGCCGACGAGGTGAAGGGCAAGGCCGGCGAGAACCTGCGCGCCGCCCTCGACTGGCTGCCGACGGCGCGCGGGCTGGTGACGGTGAAGACCGACGTGGCCTTGCCCGAGCATGTCACCCAACTCACCTGGCGCGAAGAAGACCGGGAGAAACTGGTGGAGCTGTATACGAAATACGGCTTCCGGACGTGGTTGCGCGAAGTCCAGAGCGACACCCGTAGCCCGGATGCAGCGATAGCGGAATCCGGGGAATCCCAGCCCAAACCCCCGGATTCCGCTGCGCTGCATCCGGGCTACGTCAATCCGGACACCGACCCCGTCGAACGCCGCTACGAAGCCATCCTCGACGAGCCCACCCTCGACCGCTGGCTGGAGAAACTGCAAGCCGCCGAGCTGATCTGCCTGGATACCGAGACCACCAGCCTCGACCCGATGCGGGCGCGACTGGTGGGCATGTCGTTCTCCATCGAAACGGGTGAAGCCGCCTACCTGCCGCTGGCGCACCACTATGCCGGGGCGCCGGCGCAACTGCCGCTGGATGCGACCCTGACCAAACTGAAACCCCTGCTGGAAGACGCGAGCCGGCCCAAGGTGGGGCAGAACCTGAAATACGACTGGCATGTGCTGATGAACCACGGCATCGACCTGCAAGGCATCGCGCACGACACCCTGTTGCAGTCCTATGTGCTGGAAGCGCATGAGCGCCACGACATGGATACCCTGGCGGCGCGGCATCTGGGCGAGCAGACCATCAAATATGAGGAAGTGTGCGGCAAGGGCGCCAACCAGATCGGCTTCGATCAGGTCAGCGTCGAGCATGCCACCGCCTACGCGGCGGAGGATGCCGACATCACCTTGCGCCTGCACCAGGCCATGTACCCGGCGATCCACCGCGAAGCCGGGTTGGAGAAGGTCTACCGCGACATCGAGATGCCGCTGCTGCCTATCCTGGCGAAGATGGAGCGCACCGGCGTGAAGCTGGACGCCGAGCTGCTGCGCCGGCACTCCGTCACCCTCGGCCAGGAGATGCTGGAAATCGAGCGGAAGGTGTTTGCCGCCGCCGGGCAGCCGTTCAACCTCAACTCGCCCAAGCAACTCGGCGAGATCCTGTTCGGCCAGCTCGGTCTGAAGCCGAAGAAGAAGACCCCGGGCGGCGCCCCCTCCACCAATGAGGACGCCCTGCAGGAACTCGCGCTCGACCACCCGCTGCCGAAGCTGATCCTCGAGTATCGCGGCCTGGCCAAGCTGAAATCGACCTACACCGACAAGCTGCCGGGCATGGTCAACCCGGCCACCGGCCGCGTCCACACCACCTACTCGCAAGCGGTGGCGGTGACCGGACGCCTGGCCAGTTCCGACCCCAACCTGCAGAACATTCCGGTGCGCACACCGGAGGGCCGCAAGATCCGCGAAGCCTTCATCGCCGAAGCGGGACACGTCATCGTCTCCGCCGACTACTCGCAGATCGAGTTGCGGATCATGGCGCACCTGTCGGGAGACGCCGGCCTGCTCAAGGCCTTCCAGGAGGATGCCGACATCCATGCCGCCACCGCCGCCGAGGTACAGGGTGTGGCGCTGGAAGACGTGACGCCGGACATGCGGCGGATGGCCAAGGCGGTGAACTTCGGCCTCATCTATGGCATGTCTGAATTCGGGCTGGCCGCGCAACTGAATGTCGAGCGCGTCGTCGCCCGCGCCTATATCGACCGGTATTTCACGCGTTATCCCGGTGTCGCCGAATACATGGCGCGCACCCGGGAGCAGGCCAAATCCCTCGGTTACGTGGAGACCCTGTTCGGCCGCCGCCTCTACCTGCCGGAGCTACAGGGCGTGGCGGCGAGACGCCAGGGCGCCGAACGCGCCGCCATCAACGCCCCCATGCAAGGCACGGCGGCGGACCTGATCAAGCTGGCGATGATCGCGGTGCGCGGCTGGCTGGATGGCGCCGGGCTGAAATCGAAGTTGATCATGCAGGTGCACGACGAACTGATCCTGGAGGTACCCGAAGTCGAACTGGAGCGTATCCGTAGCGGCCTGCCGAGGGAAATGGCGGCCGTCGCGCGGCTGTCGGTGCCGTTGAAGGCGGAAGTGGGCGTGGGCGCGAACTGGGAGGCGGCGCACTGAGCCGCGCCTGGCCTGAGGCACATGCGTCGTCAGGCCAGGCGCGCGGAACAGCCGGTGAAGCCACACTCTCCGCAACATCGGCCCAGGTGTGGGCGCTTGACCGCCCCATCCCGGTTTACCCGGTCAAGCCGCCGTGGTTAGAATGAAACGAATATCTAATATCCTGTTTTTTCAAGCTTTTCCTTAAAGGAAACATCATGAAACTGAAATTGATCACCGTCGCTCTTGCTCTGTCCGCCACCCCGGCCCTGGCCGCGATGGGCACCACGGATATCCCCACCTTCGCCGGCCAGGCCGCCGCCCGTGAGGCCGCCAAGACCGCCACGCCCAAGACCCCGGAAGAGTGGCTGGCGCGGATGACCGATTTCTCGCGCAACCTGTCGGCGTTCAAGGATCCCAAGATGTTCGTGCCCTGGACGAATGCCGTGACCGAGCCCGGCTTCTATGTCGCGATGATGAACGGGATGATGGATCCCGGCGGCTGGCTGAACATGATGAATACCGCCGCGCATCCCGACGCCGTGCGCAACATCGTGCAATTCGCCGACCCCAACGTCTATCTGAAATGGGCCGCCGCCACCGGCGATCCCAACTTCTACACCGCCCTGCTCACCCAGTTGTCCGATCCGGGCAAGCTGATGCGCTGGGCGATGCTGCCGGTCGACGCGAAACTGTGGAACACCCTGCTGTCGACCCTCAACCCCAACACCTACATCCGCTGGGGCATGGCCGGTCTCGATCCGCGCGCCTGGAACCTCGCCGGCACCATGGCCAACCCCGCGCTCTACACCGGCATGCTCGGCGCGGTGGTCAACCCCTACGGCTATGGCCAGGGGACCAGCAACTGGCTGACCTGGGCGCCGCAACCCTCCGTGCAGGGCGCCGGCAGCTTCGCCATGTGGGATCCGGTGGCGATGCTCGGCAACCTCTCCGGCTTCATCCCCGGCATCAACCTCTCGGCGCTGCCGACACTGCCCAACATCGGGCTGCCCACCCTTACCCTGCCCACGCTCCCGGTCGCCCCGCCGGCGTTCAATGCCACGCCGTTGTACGCGCCGACCCCCGCCGTGAAGGCCGCCGAGCCCGCCGCCGCCCTGCCTACCCCCGCTCCGACTCCGGCCCCCGCCGCCCCGGCGCCGGCACCGACCGAAGCCGCCAAGCCGGTGGTTGCCGCGCCGGTGGTTGCCGCGCCGGTTGAAAGCGCCACACCCGCGGCGCCGGTCGTGAAAGCCGTCGAACCCAGCCCGGCCAAGGTCACGGTCACCGCCGCCCCGGCCCCAGTCGTGGTGGCCGCCGCGCCTGTGGCCACCCCCGCCGCCGCGCCGGCAACACCCCTCGCCGCCGCGAGCAACAAGGTGATCCTGGCGGGCGACGCCCTGTTCCTGCTGGGCCGATCCGGCATCAAGGATCTGTCCAAGGACGGCAAGGCCAGCCTGGACGAGGTGATCGCCAAGATCAACGGCATGATGTCCAGTGTCGACCAGATCAAGGTGGTCGGTCATGCCGACCCCACTGGCAACAGCAAGTCGAACCAGGTGCTGTCGGAGGCGCGCGCCAAGTCGGTCAAGTCCTACCTGGTCGCCAAGGGCGTGAAGCCGGGCGTCATCATCACCAGCGGCATGGGCGACACGCAGCCGGTCGCCCAGTGCGACAGCAAGCTGGCGAAGCCGGAACTGCGCGCATGCCACGCACCCAACCGCCGTGTGGAAATCGAGATCATCGGCAAGGCCAAATAAGCCGCGCCGCATGAACTGAAAAAACCGCCCCGAGGGGCGGTTTTTTCTTGGCCCGCCGCCTTGTCGAGGCTACTGCTCAGACTCGGGAAAGACTTCTTCCATGTAGCCGATACGCTGCCAGGAGTTTTCGTTGAGGGCCACCTCATAGCGTGCCCATTTACGGAATTCCGCGAGGGTGCACAGCCCGGTCTTGCGCCGGCAAGTGCCGGCGATGCCCTTGAAGGAGACGGTTTCTTCCCCGCTTTCCGCATCCAGCGAAAAATCGAGTACCTGACGCACGCCCCAGGCGCGGCCATAGGAGCCGTTGCTGTAATGCCCGCCGATACGAATATCGAATGGGATGCTGAGTGGCTGGTTCATGACTATTTCCGAGTTCACTGAAACGCGTTTCCTGGCCAGCCTGGTGTCGGGCCGCGCAAGTACTTTGACACCATGAAATTGGTGCGATTTTTCGCCAGGCAAGGGGGCGCGACGCGGCAGGACGGAAAAAGGCGCGGTTTCATGTCGAGGTATTTTCGAGGCCTTGTACCAGGAGCCTGTCTGACTTTGGAATCTCCGGCCGCAAAGCGACCGCGGCGGGGCCGCTTTTCGCTATCGGAGCCCAAAGTCAGACAGGCTCCTCGGGCCGATGCAATTGCCGCCACAGGGCCAGGAATTCGGCGGCCGCCAGAGGTTTGCTGAAATGGTAGCCCTGCCAGGCATCGCAATCATGGATCTGCAAGAAGGCGAGCTGTTCCTCGGTTTCCACCCCTTCCGCGTGTACCTTGAGTTTCAGGGTCTTGGCCATCGCGATGATGGTGGCGGCAATCTCGCTGTCGCCGACATCCTCCGGGATGTCACGGATGAAGCCGCGATCGATATTCAGCTTGTCGACGGAGAAGCGCTTGAGATAGGCCAGCGATGAATAACCGGTCCCGAAATCGTCGATGGTCAGCCCGACGCCCAGGCGCTTCAGGGCGGCCAACACCTCGTTCGCCTGCCCCCCCTGCGCCATGATGGCGCTTTCGGTGATTTCCAGTTCCAGCAGATGCGCGGGAAAGCCGGTTTCCTCCAGCACGGCATGCAACTGCTTCACCAGATCACGCTGTTCGATCTGGCGCGAGGAAAGATTCACCGACAGTCGAATCGGTGGCAGTCCGTCGTCGAACCAGGCCCGGAACTGGCCGCAGGCCTCGCGCAGCACCCAGGCGCCGATGGAACGGATCAGGCCGGTCTCCTCCGCCAGCGCGATGAAGCGTTCCGGAGGCATCAGTTCGCCCTCCGCGGTTCGCCAGCGCAACAGGGCTTCGGCGCCGATGAGGCTGCGATCGCTGGTCGCCAGTTGCGGCTGGTAATGCAGGATGAACTCACCGCGTTCGAGCGCGCCACGCAGGCGCGATTCCAGACGCAGACGCTCGTTGGCGACCCGGGTCAGGGACTCCGTGTAGAAGCGGTAGGTATCGCGCCCCTGTGATTTGGCCTGATAGAGCGCCGCGTCGGCGTTGCGCACCAGGTCGGTGGCCACGACGGCATCGTCGGGAAACAGGCTGATGCCGATGCTGGCGCCGCTGAACACTTCCTGGCCGCTGTTCAGACGGAAGGGCTGACGCAGGAGGGCCAGCAGATTCTGCGCGACCACGGCGGCCTCGTTGGATTCCTTCAGATCCTCGAGGAGAACGACGAATTCGTCGCCGCCGATGCGCGCCAGGGTATCCACCGTGCGCAGGTTATCGGTGAGACGGCGGGCGATGGCCTGCAGCAACTCGTCGCCCGCCGGGTGGCCCAGGCTGTCATTGATGTTCTTGAAGCCGTCCAGGTCCATGAACAGGAGGCCGAGGCCGCTGTCATGGCGCCGCGCGATGTCGAGGTCATGGTCCAGGCGGGACTGGAACAGCGCCCTGTTGGGCAGGCCGGTGAGCGGATCATGGTGGGCGAGATATTCGAGCTGCGCTTCGGAATGCTTGATCTGACTGATGTCCGCGAACACGCCGACGTAATTCACGACGCGGCCGGCTTCGTCCTTCAAGGCGCTGATCGACAGCCACTCCGGGTATACCTCCCCCGTCTTGTTGCGGTTCCAGATTTCGCCTTGCCAACCGCCATGCGCCGCGATTTCGCGCCAGACTTCCTGAAAGAAGGCGGCATCGTGTCGGCCCGACCCGAGCACGCCCGGTGTCCGGCCGACGAGCTCGCCCTCGCCGTAGCCGGTGATCGTCGAGAAGGCGCGGTTGACGAACAGGATGCGGGTATCCGCATCCGTCACCATCACCCCCTCCAGGGTGCTGTCGAATACCTTGGCCGCCAGGCGCAGCTTGTCCTCGGCCGCCTTGCGCTGGCTGGTGTCGATGAAGGTGACCACCGCGCCGACCAGGCGGTCTTCATGGATCACGGGGTGCGACCAGTACTCCACCGGCATGGCGGTGCCGTCCTTGCGCCAGAACACCTCGTTTTCCACATGCCGTTTCACTCTCATGTGGGCGCGCGGCAAGGCCGGACACGCCTCCGCGGGGTAGGGGCTGCCATCGGCATGGCTGTGATGGATCACTTCATGGATGGGACGGCCGAGCAACTCGTCGGGGGAGGCATAGCCGAGCAGTTCCGCGCATGCGCGATTGGCGAAGCTGCAATGCCAGTCGTTATCGACCCCGAAGATCGCCTCGGCGGTGGAGTCCAGCAGCAGGTGGATTTCCGCTTCCTTGGCGGCGACCGCCTGTTCCACGCGGTCGCGTCGCAGCACGCCGGCCAACGCGCCCGCGACGGACTCGAGAAACTCCTGTTCCTCCACGATGCGCGGATGCCCCGCCGGCAGATACAGGACCAGTACGCCCACCACCTCGCCTGCCGCCAGCAGCGGCAGGCTGTAGTGGCCGTGATCGCTCATGCCGGGATAGTGGATGTCATGGCGTTCATCGACATGGTCGGCGTATTCGCTGCGACCGCTGGCGGCGGCGCGTCCGCAGAGGCAGTGACCCAGCGCGACCCGGGCGCAGCTTGCCTGGATTTCCGGCGTGAAGTTGCGCTGGGCGCGCAGCCGCAGTCCCTCCTCCGCCATGACGAAGATGCCGCCCTTGGGCAGCAGCGTGAGCCAGGAGACCGCGAGCAGCCGATCCAGACAGCGTTCCAGTCGTTCGCTCAGGTTGCCGTCGCCGATGCCGATCTCGAGGATCTCCCGCAGCGCCCGTTGCTGTTCGCGATCCAGACGAATGCGGGCCTCGTTGCGCTTGCGCTGGCTGATGTCGCGCACCACCGCGACCACGAAGGCGCGCCCCGCGTCGGTCACATGGCGCAGGCTGACTTCGGCGGGAAACCACTCGTCCGACCTGCGGCGCATCCGGGTTTCCTCGGTCTGGATGCCGCGCCGGGCGAACGCCGTCGCCCATGCCGGCCAGTTCTCCGCGCCGCCACAGAGTTCCGCGAAGTCGAAACAATATCGTCCGATCGTCTCCGGCTGGCTGCAACCGAGCAGGTCGCCCGCCTGCTCGTTGGCCTCCACCACTTTCCCGCTCTCCATTTCCACGACGAAGACGGCATCGTTCACCTGGCTCATCACGCTGCGCTCCAGCAGCCGATGTTCCACCGTGCGCAAGCGATCGCGGGTGTGGTTGAGGTCCTCCTCCAGCCGGTCGATGGTGGCCTGCAGCAACTCGACGTAGTGTTCCTGCAGGGTCTTCACCAGATCATGGCGGGAGAGCAGACCGCGGAGGCGGCCCGCCGGGTCGACCACCGCCAGGTGGCGAATGTTGGACTGTTCCATGCGCCGCATGGCGGAGATCAGCAGGTCATCGGCGCGCGTCGTGATCAGGGGCCGGCTCATCACCTGGCCCAGCCGCGTGGCGGTGGGGTCGTCCCCATGGCGGGACAGGCGGACGATGTCGCGCGCGGAAAGAATGCCGCTCGGCAAGCCGTCGCGAACCACGACCAGGCAGCTCAATACCCGCGCCGCCATGAGCCGGGCGGCGTCCAGCAGGCTGTCGTCCTCACCCAGGGTGACCACGTCGACGCTCATCGCCGAAGCGACCGTGCGCGGTTGCACCAGATTTTCCATGCCGATGCTGTGCAGCAGGTCGCCCTCGGTGACCAGGCCCAGCATCGCCACGGCGGCGTCCACCACCACCAGATGGCGGGCATTGCGCGCGGCCATGAACTGATAGGCGCGATGCACTTCCATGTCCGGGTTGTCGATCCACGGCGGCTCCCGCATCAGGTCGCCGATCGGCTCATCAGCCCTCCAGCCGCCGCGCGCGACCAGCGCCACGCTGTCGCGTTCGGTGAAGAGGCCGACGGGCCGCCCGCCGTCGAGCACCACCACGCAACTGAGACGCAGGGTTTCCATGCGCCGCCATACTTCCGCCAGCGAGGTCGTCGGCTCTACGGTATGCACCGAAGTGTTGAGGATCTGTTTCAGAGTGGCGGACACTGGGAAAGTCCCGAGGAGGAAATACGATATCGAGGTCGTGATGATACTGCGGGATGGCGTGTGGGGCGGATGCCCACGCGCGCACCGGCCGCCGCCGCCGCCCGCGCGAGGCTCATCGGGTCAGGCGCCGGTAGATATCGGAAACCTTGAGCGGCAGTTGCCGCACCTCGTCGAGGACGATGTAGCGGGCCGCGCCATACATGTGCGGCAGGTAGTCGCGCGCCTCACGGTCTATGGTGATGCAGAACGGGTGCACCCCGGAGCGCCGCGCTTCGATCAGCGCCATGCGGGTGTCCTCGATGCCGTACTGGCCACGATAACCGTCGAAATAATCGTCCGGCCGACCGTCGGAGAGGGTGATCAGGACCCGGGTCGCGGCATCCACCTCGTTCAGCAGCTTGGTCAGGTGACGGATGGCGAAGCCCATGCGCGTGTATTCCTGGGCGCGGATGCCGGAGATGCGCGCCTTGACCTCGTCGCCGTAGGGCTCGGCGAAGGTCTTGATCCGATACAGCTCGCAGCGCTTGCGGGTGACGCCGGAAAAACCGTAGATGGCGTAGCGGTCGCCCAGATGCTCCAGCGCCTCGCACAGCAGGACCAGGGCTTCGCGTTCCGCCTCGTTGATCCAGCCACGGGTGGAGCCGCTCATATCGACCATGAAGACCACCGCGATGTTGCGTTCCGCGCGGTGCTGACGCACGAACAGGCGATCACTCATCTCGCGGCCATCGCGGGCGTCGGCGAGGGCCTCGACCAGCGCGTCGATGTCCACCTCGTCGCCATCGGTCTGGCGTTTCAGGGTCCGGTTTTCATCGCGCATCGCCTCGAAACTCCTGCGCAACTGCTTCACCAGGCCGGCGTATTTCTCCAGGGTGTCCCGGTGAAAGCCGTCGTGTACCGGCGGCACGTCCTTCTCCCGCATCACGCACCAGTTCTTGCGATAGTGCTCGCGGCCCATGTCCCACTCGGGATAGAACAGCGCGCCTTCCTCGTGATAGGTACCCTGCCAGACCGAATCCGGATCGGGGTTCTGCTCGCCGAGCAGGCTGGCGTCATATTCGCCATCGCCGGCCGGGACCAGGTACTCCGGCGGTATTTCGCCGAAATCGAGATAGATCGAGGACATCAGCGCCTTGACGTCGTCCGGTGGAGCGACCGGCGCGCCGTCCAGCGTGATCTCCATGTCCATGCGCCCGTTCTCGTCGTCGACCTCGGCCTCGAACCGTGGCGCTTCAGCCTCCGAGTCAGGGCGCGCCGCATCCGGGCCACGCTTGCCATGTTCTTCCAGCAGCTCGGCCAGTTTCACCCGCAGCCGGGCCTTCTCCTTGTCGCGGCGCGCCGCGAAGGCGGCGGCGACAGCCTCCGGATTCAAGCCGCCCTGGAAACACCAGGGGGTGAACTCCGGTAGTCGCAAGGCATCTCCGAGCAGGGTCAGGCTGTCGTCGAGCCCGGCCTCGGGTTGTTCGAGACGCCGCGCAAGCGTCTCCCAGCCCGCTGGCTGCGTCTCGCCCAGCAGCGATTTGAGCCGTTCCATGTCGCGGTGCAGGCCCGGCAGCTCGCGCGCGATGCAGGCGGACAGACGCAGGGTTTCCAGACCGTGCAGCTGCGCCAGCGCCAGTCTCGGATCGGGGAAGCCGGCGCAGGCGGCGGCGAGATCGGCGCGGAAGGTGCCGAAGCGGGTCTGCGCCCAGAGCAGGGTCACCGCCGCCTTGGCCAGCTTGAAGTTGTCCGCCACGGCGGGAAACCGCGCGAGGACCGCGGGCAACACGATCTTCTCGGTATCGGTATACAGGCCCTCGCCCTGTTCCAGGCACAGGGGCCGCCCGGAGAGGCCGCGCACGAAGTTGCCGAGAACGCCGGCGACATCCTCGAACAGGATGCCGGCGGTCATCTCCAGTTGCCGCTCGGCGTAGTGATCGACTTCCTCCATCACCTTGAGGGCGGGACGCAGTCCCTGGCGGTCGTAGACGTCGCAGGCGCCGATCACCCAGGCCTCCATCAGACGGTGATCCATCCGCCCCACCAGATCCGGAGCGCGGCGGGCGAATTGCCAGGCCACCTCGAGGTTGCTGCTGGCGACACGTTTGACCCAGTCGAGCACGAAGTCCTGCTCCGCTTTCGGCAGGCGCGCCAGTTTCTCGGCGGCCGGGCCGACCTTGCGGAAGGAGAAGTCGGCTTCCAGCCAGCCTTCCAGCAGGCGGGTGATGGCTTCGGCGTCCATCACCCGCGTCCGCGGACCGTAACCTGGTTCTTGCCGCGCATCAGAACAACGAGGAGGACAGTTCCTGGATCGCCGCCAGCATGTCGGCATCGTCGGTGATCGCCTGGGCGACGGCGCTCTGGCAGGCCTGCACCGGATCGATGCCGCTGGCGATCAACTTGCCGGCATGCACCAGCAGGCGGGTCGAGGCGCCCTCCTCCAGACCGGCGCCCTTGAGGTTGCGTGTCGTCTCGGCGAAGCGCACCAGACGCGCGGCCAGGGTGGCGTCGACACCGGATTCGTTGGCGACGATGCGCGCCTCCAGGTCGGGTTCGGGGTAATCGAATTCGAGCGCGACGAAGCGCTGCCGGGTGGATTGCTTGAGGTCCTTCAGGACGCTCTGGTAACCGGGGTTGTAGGAGATGGCCAGGCAGAAATCATCCGACGCCTCCAGCAACTGGCCCAGTTTCTCCATGGGCAGGGTGCGTCGGTCGTCGGCCAGCGGGTGGATCACCACCATCGTGTCCTTGCGCGCCTCGACGATCTCGTCGAGATAACAGATGCCGCCGACACGCACCGCGCGGGTGAGCGGCCCGTCCACCCAGACCGTCTCGCCGCCCTTCACCAGATAGCGGCCGACCAGGTCGGAGGCGGTGAGGTCATCATGGCAGGAGACCGTGATCAGGGGGCGTTGCAGGCGCCAGGCCATGTGTTCCATGAATCGCGTCTTGCCACAGCCGGTGGGGCCTTTCAGGAGAATGGGCAGGCGGTTGGCGTAGGCGGCCTGAAAGATGGCTATCTCGTTCCCGACCGCCTCGTAATAGGGCTCGTTCTGGATGAAGTGGGCTTCCGGGGCGAGGGTGTGGGCTTGCATGTCTGGGCGCTCTGGGTGGGACGGCGAGGACTTCGAATGTCGCCCAAGCCGGGCTCCGAGACAACCCTACCGTTCGTACTGTTAGGGGGCGGCGGTGACGGACACCAGGATTTTCATGCCGTATTCCAATGGTCACGAATCGGTTAGTATTACTTTCGGAATATGACTCTTTGGCTCGGGTTATCCCCAATCCACTTTCAGGCAGCCCCCCCAACTCAGATGCCCATCATGCCGACCCGACCCGTCCCCATGCGATACGAAGCGGATCCTGTCCTGGCATGATGGCTCGCCTCTCCGGTCTCCTGACCCGCCGCCGCGCCTGGAAATATCGGATCGGCCTGGTTGCGCTGTCGGTGGCCGGGATCGCGATGACGGCGTCAGCGGTGGTGCTGCTGAACCAGGGCGCCACCGCGGCTGATCTGTGGACGGGTATTGCGGCTACGCTGCTGGTGGCCACCCTCTTGCTGACCCTGTTGCTGGTCATGGCCCGCAGGAACCGGGTGCTCGCGAATTCCCTGGCGGAAAGCGAAGGCAAGTTGCGCACCCTGTTCGAACTGTCTCCCCTCGGCATCGCGCTGACCGATACGCGCGGACGCCATCTCGAATTCAACGCGGCCTACCAGCGCCTCTGCGGTTATCCGGAGGAGACGCTGCGGGATCTCGACTGCCATGCGCTGACCCCGGCGGAATACGCGGAGGAGGAGGCGCGCCAGCGCGAACTGCTCTACCGGCTGGGCCATACCGGACCGCATGAAAGAAACCTGCTCTGCCACGACGGCAGCCTGCGCCCCGTGCGCGCCAACGCCATCCTGGCACCCGCCGGCGATGATCGCCAACACATCTGGACGATCCTAGAGGACCTCTCGGAACAGAAGCGCAAGGACAAGCTGATCTGGACCCAGGCCAACTACGATGCCCTGACGGAACTGCCCAATCGCCACCTGCTGATGGACCTGATGCAGCTTTCCCTGGCCGCCAGCCAGCGCAACGGGCTTCACGGCGCCCTGTTGCTGCTGGACCTGGACCACTTCAAGACCCTCAACGACACGCTCGGCCATGGTCAGGGCGACAAGCTGCTGAAGGAGGTCGCCCGCCGTCTGCGCGCCAACATCCGTGACCAGGACACCCTGGCGCGTCTGGGCGGCGACGAATTCGCGGTCCTGTTGGAAGATCTCTCCGGCGACCCCACGGAGGCCGCCATCCAGGCCGAGAGCGTCGCGGAAAAGATCCGTGCCGGTCTTGCCCCGACCATCGTGCTGGACAGCGGCGTGCACCACATCTCCAGCAGCATCGGCATCGTCATGTTCCTCGGTCGCGAGAGATCCGCGCAGGATCTCATCAGCCATGCCGACGCCGCGATGTATCAGGCCAAGCAGGATGGCCGCAACACCATCCGATTCCACGACGCGCAGATGCAGGCCGTCCTGGAGAAGCGCGGCCTCCTGGAACAGTCCATCCGTCTGGCCTTGAGCAGGAAGGAATTCAGGCTGCACTATCAGTTGCAGGTGGACCAGCACGGACAGGGACTGGGTGTCGAGGCGCTGATCCGCTGGCAGCACCCGGAACAGGGCACCATCTCGCCGGCGGAATTCATCCCGGTGGCGGAAGAAACCGGACTGATCGTGCCGATCGGCAAATGGGTCATGGAAACGGCCTGCCGGCAGATCATGGACTGGCAACGCCACCCCGCCATGGCCAACCTGACTGTCGCCGTCAATGTCAGCGCCCGCCAGTTCCAGGACCCGGGATTCGTCGACCATGTCAGCCGACTGATTGACGCGACCGGTATCCCGAGCGGTCACCTGAAGCTGGAACTGACCGAGAGCATGGTCCTGAGGCAGATCGAGGAAAGCATCAAGAAGATGAACGCACTCAAGGCGCTGGGTGTGCGGTTCTCGCTCGATGATTTCGGTACGGGCTATTCCTCCCTGGCCTATCTGAAACGCCTCCCGGTCGATCAGATCAAGATCGACCGTTCCTTCGTCCTCGATCTCACCCACAATCCCCATGACGCGGTGATCGTGAAGGCCATCCTCTCCCTGGCCGGCAGCCTAGGCCTCGATGCCATCGCCGAGGGGGTGGAGACCGGCGAGCAGCGCCAGTTCCTGGAACAGCACGGCTGCCTGGCCTACCAGGGTTTCCTCTACAGCAGGCCGGTACCCGCCGAGGAACTGGAACGGGAGCGGGCTGGCGAGCCCGTGGTCGCGTAACGAAGAACGGCGCACCAGGCGCCGTTCATGTTGCGAGGGTATCCGGACGGTCGGCCCGGACTCCCCCTTTTGCGCCCCCCGCGCGGTCAGGGGCGAGGCGGCCGCACCTCAGCCGCAATCCTTGGTACCGCAGCTCAGGTCGCCGGGGCGGCCGGGTTCACTGTACTTGTCTTCTTCCACCTGCTCGCGATTGGCAAGATATTCCTCGCGCAACTTCTCCGCCTTGGTCTTGAGCCGTTCCATGCGGGCCTCGTAGGCGCCCGGCTGCTCGGCCAGGAACTTCTCGCCGAACAGGGCATGCTTGAGGAAGTTGTAGCCGAACTCCAGCAGCGCCTCGTCATCGGCCAGCAACGTCGCCATGACATCGAGGGGAATCTCGTAGGTGCGGTTGAAGGAGTCGCTGGAGACGAAGGCACGGAAGCGGTCGACGTCGTAGCTGGCCATGAAGAACAGCTGGTTGGAGACCGCCGGCGGCTTGCCGATGCCGGGGCCGGCGGACTTGCGCTTCAACACCAGTTGCCGCCAACCGCGGCCCTTCTCGTCGTATTCGTCGACCCCCTGCTCCTTGCGATAGTCGTCGATGGTCAGCGAACGTGGCTCCTGGTGGCCGAGGCAGTGCTTTTCCTCGACCATGGCATAGACGGCGCGGTCGGTGTACTCCTCCTGATTGCGCATCGAGAGCAGGGCGATGGGGTAGTAGCGGCAGGCGGTGGGACGGTTCTCGTAGACGCCGCAACCTTCCGGTTTCATGAACTGGCAGGCGGTTCCGCCCGCGACCGGACGCAGTTTGACGCCGGGCATGCCGTCCTGGTCCATCTCGTAGGGCACGGTGTACTGCTTGAGGAAGTCACCGGACGACAGCTCCAGATGATTCTTCAGACGCAGGATGTCGTAGGGCGTCAGAGTGATGTCGATGTTGGCGCAGCAGGCGTTCCAGCAGCCCACATCCCTGTGGCAGCGGAACTGGATGACCTTGTCGCCGTCGAGCATGTTGGGCATGACCGGGCTGAGTTCGAAGGGAGCGTCCTGCGCCAGGTTCTTGAATTGGGTTTCGTCCATGATCGACCTCGAGAAATGCGGTACGGAAAGAAGCGTTTAGATGGGGGGTGAAACGCCATTCGCAAGGGTGGTCGCTTGCGAATGGCGGCTCTCGAACGGCTCGCGAAAAAAAACCGGGCGCCTTGTGAGCGCCCGGCCTTTTTACCTACAGCACCCGATTAGTGAGGGGCGGCTGCCTTGAACAGCTTGGACTTGTCGACCAGGTCCACGTGAGCACGCTTGAAGTTGGTCCACTTCTGCGTGGTCTTGTCGTAGATGGAGTTGCCGAAACACTTCCAGTTTTCCTCATCGACGAAGTTCTTGTCGGTGCGGTAGTAGAAGCCGGGGTAGCGGCTTTCTTCACGGAACTGGATGTGCTTCATGTGGGCTTCGGCCGTCAGGATCCGGTGATAGTTTTCCCAGGCGCGCAGGAGTTCGTGCAGGTCTTTCGCACGCATCTTCATGGCGTCTTCCTTCAGCATGTTCAGCTTGTCTTCCGCAACTTCCAACATCTTGTCGTTGGTGTTGTAGTAGGTGGCCACGCCGGCAACGTACTCGTCCATGATCTTCTGCAGACGGAACTGCAGCATCTTGGGGGTGATGTAGTTGGGGTTGACGTCGATCGCGGTGGTGTAGTCCTTGAACTCCAGGTAGGTACGCACCGGACGATAGATGTCCTCGACCAGCTGTTCCACGGAGGTGTCCAGCTCGACCTTCATGTCCTTGTTGTCGATGCAGTACTTGACCATGGCCTTGGCGGCCAGGCGACCTTCGGTATGGGAACCGGAAGAGAACTTGTGGCCGGCGGCGCCAACGCCGTCACCGGCGGTGAACAGGCCCTTGACGGTGGTCATGCCACGATAGCCCCAGCTCCAGCCGGACGGCAGGTGCGCGGGGATCTTGTCCTTCTCGGCGTGCAGCTCTTCGGTCGGGGCACCGACGTCGGTCGGGCCGGAGACCCAGATGCCGCAGCAGCCGGAGTGGGAACCCAGCAGGTAGGGCTCGGTGGGCATCAGCTCGGAGTTCTTCTTCTCGGGCTCGACGTTCTCGCCAACCCAGATGCCGCACTGGCCGACGCACATGTCCAGGAAGTCTTCCCAGGCTTCGGCTTCGAGGTGCTTCACTTCGCGGGGAGACAGGGTCTCGCGCAGCTTGCCCAGGGCGGTCACGGTGTCCATCCAGATCGGGCCGCGGCCTTCCTTCATTTCCTTCAGCATGACGTGGTTACGCAGGCAGGAAGCGGGAACGGCAGCCTGACCGTACGGGGGGTACTGGTCCAGCATGGCCTTGTTCTTGGTCAGGTAGTCCTCGCCGTAGCCGTTGGTGGCGCGGGCCTTGAACAGCAGGAACCAGGCGCCGACCGGGCCGTAGCCGTCCTTGAAGC
>CAZONS010000030.1:0-19006 GCA_964581195.1 uncultured Thiobacillus sp.
GTCAACCCATCGACACCGACGAAGGCCACTTCATCGGCGCCGGCCTGCAACGCGGTCCACTTGCGGCCGACCGCGCCTGCGGTGGTTTGCTCGCGCATCAGCGCGAGGGCGAAATCGCCCCCAGTCAGTTTCAGACCCAGTTCATCCGCCGTGCCGCCATTGATGCCGGCGAAGGCATCGACGTTGCTGGCGCCGACGGTGAGCAGGTCGACATCGACGACCGAGGCGCCGGCATTGTTGAGCGTGACCTGGGTGCTGGATTTCTCGAAGGCGAAACCGCCTTCAACCTGGAAGAAGCCGAACAGGCCCAGGCTGAGATTGCCGCTGGCGCGGATCAGCGCGCCTTCGCCGCCATCCATGTCCAGCGCCATGCTCGCGGCCGGGCCGGTGATCACATCCAGAGGCGCCGCTTCCCAGTCGACCAGACTGCCGTCCGTGGCCGTCTGGTTGATTTCCACCGTGATGGTGTCGGCGGTCACGGTGACGCCGTCGATGCCGACGAACGCGACTTCCCCGGCTTCCGCCTTCAGCGCGGTCCAGGAGCGGGTCGGAGCGGCCTTGTCCTTGGCCAATGCCAGGGCGAAGTTCACATCCTGGAGTTCCAGACCCACCACATCCGCGGTACCGCCGCCGACACCGGCGAAGGCATCGACACCGCTGGCGCCGATGGTGAGCATGTCGGTGGCGACGGTGCCGCCGGCGGCCAGGGTCAGCGTTTCCGTGCTCTTCTGGATGGCGAAACCGCCTTGCACATGCACGAAACCGAAAATATCCAGGGTCAGGTTGCCACTGGCCTGCAGCAACGCCCCCTTGCCGCCATCCATGTCGAGGGTGACGCTGGCGGTCGGACCGGTGGCCACTTCCAGCGGCGCGGCGGCGAAATCGACGACCGTGCCGTCGGTCGCCGCCTGATTGATGGTGACCGCCAGGCTGTCGGCGCTGACCGTGAGCCCATCGACACCGACAAACTCGACCTGGTCGGCACCCGCCTGCAAGGCGGTCCAACTCCGGCCGGCCGCGCCGGCGGCGGTCTTCTCGCGCATCAGGGCGAGGGCGAATTCGCCACCGGTCAGCCTCAGACCCAGTTCGTCTGCCGTGCCACCATCGAGGCCGGCAAAGGCATCCACATCGCTGGCGCCGACGGTCAGCAGATCGACATTCAGGGCGGAGCCGGCGGCATCGTTCAGAACGATGTCGGTGCTGGATTTCTCGAAGGCAAAGCCACCCTGGACCTGGAAGAAATCGAATACGTTGAGGGTCAGGTTGCCACTGGCGCGCATCAGCGCGCCCTTGTTGCCATCCATGTCCAGCACCATGCTGGCGGCGGGACCGGTCGCAACGGTCAGCGGATCGGCCTGCCAGTCGACCAGACTGCCGTCGCTGGCGGCCTGATTGATTTCCACCGTGATGGTGTCGGCGGCAACGGTGACGCCGTCGATGCCGACGAAAGCCACCTCGCCCGCCTGCGCTTTCATCGCGGTCCAGGAACGGGCGGGATCGAGCTTGTCCTTGGCCAGGGCCAGGGCGAAATTGACGTCGTTCAGTTCCAGCCCGATCGCGTCGGCGCTACCGCCACCGACACCGGCGAAGGCGTCGACGCCACTGGCGCCGATGGTCAGCAGATCGGTGCTGAGCGTCGTGGCGTCATCGAGGGTGAGGGTTTCCGTGCTCTTCTCGATGGCGAAACCACCGGCCACGCGCACGAAGCCGAAGATGTCCAGGGTCAGGTTGCCGCTGGCCTGCAGCAACTCGCCCTTGGCGCCGTCCATGTCGAAGGTGAATGCGCTGGACGGACCGGTGGCGATGGTCAGGTCGGTGACGCTGTAGTCGACCACCAGGGTGCCGGCGGCGACGGCGGCGATGGTTTCGGTCTGGCCTTGCTGGTGCTGCGCGAGGGCGGCGCTGCCGGCGTCGGCCGTGGCCGCGACCTGCAGGGCGGCGATGTCCTGGCCGATGAGGCTGCCGCCAAAGCTGATCCGCAGTTCCTTGCCGCTCCAGAAGGCGACGTCGATCTCGGCATCGGTGACGGTGAAGGCGGCGTCGAGCGCGGCCTGCACTTCGGCTTGCGTGGCGTCGAGCGCAATCGCGGCGGTCACGTAGTCCTGGCCGCCGTGGCTCAGCGTCAGGGTGAAGCTGCCGCTGGTGGCGTCGCCGCTGAGGACGATGCGCTGCACTTCGGCGCTCGCTTCCTGGCCGGCGACGATTTCATACGGCGCGGCGGTGGCGAGGTCGAGGTCGCCGTAGTGGGTGGTGAAGTTGCTGATGTTCCGGTCGGCCAGGTCGCCCTGGAAGCTGACGCTGTAGCTGACCACGCGGCCGGCGCTGTTGGCGGCGTCGTGGCTGACCACGACATTGCCGGCGCCGATCCGCGCGTGCGCTTCCAGCGCGGCCTGGATCGCCGCCGCTTGCGTGGCGGGGTCGGCGCTGTAGGCGATGGCGCCGGTCTGCACGCCCTGGTATTCGATGCTGAAGCTGCCGCTCGGGGCGGTGGCGTCCGGGCTCAGCACGGCTTGCAGGTTGGCGACGTTCTTGCCGATCAGGCTGCCGCCGAACTGGATCCGCCAGGCGCCGTCGCCGTCGGTCACGACCGTGGCGCTGGCGCCGATGCCGGCCAGCGCGGTGTTGAGCGCGCCTTGCACGTCGGCCGCCGTGGCGCCGAAGGCGAGCGCGGCGGTGGTGTGGGTCTGGCCGTTGTAGGCCAGGCTCAGGGTGAAGCTGCCCGTGGCGGTGGTGTCGATCAGGACCCGCTGGATCTCGCCACTGCCGCCGCCGCCCTGTTGCTGGTTCAGCGGGATGATGTCGCCGGACAGGCTTTCGGTGACGATGAGGTCGGGAATGTCGGTGCCGGCCAGGGCGCCGAGGAATTCGATGTTGTAGCGGTGGCCGCTGGGGCTGTTGTTGTCGAAGGTGACGACGATGCTGCCCTCGGCGACGTTGAGCAGGTCGGCCAGGCCTTCGCGGATGTAGCGCTTGTTGTTGGTGATGTCGTTCTGGACGAAACGGACGCTGACTTTGTCGGCGGGGTCGCTGGACAGGGCGAGGTCGTACAGTCCCTTGGTGCTGTACGGGGTGGTGAACAGCAGCGTCTTGATTTCGTTGCCACCGAGGCTGGCGGCGGCGACCTGGCTGATTTCCAGGTCGATCGGCGCCGGCGCGGCGCGCAGGCTTTCGATGCTGATGCGCTTGATTTCGTCGATGCCGCCTTGCGCGGCCTGGGTCTGGCTGACGCTGGCGTTCAGGTCGGCGGCGGCGACCGCGACCGTCAGGCCGGCGACGTCCTGGCCGGCCAGGGCGCCAATGAATTCAAGGTCGTAGCCGGCAATCCGGTTGCCGGTGATGGCGACGTTGCCGGCGCCGATGCCGTCCAGGCTTTCCAGGGCGGCGGTGAGTTTCTCGATCAGGGCGAGGTTGCTTTCCCGGCCAGTGAGCTGCACTTGCGCGCTGTCGGCGCCCAGGCCCAGCGTGTAGGTGCCGGCGGTGCCGGCGAGGTCCAGGGTCCAGCGGGCGTTGCTGCTGGTGGTGCTCTCCGCTTGCGCGGGGATGGCGACACCCTGGTTGACGTTGACCGTGAGGTCGGTGGCGGCAATCGTGAGGCCGTCGACGCCAATGAAGGCGGCAAGACCCGCCGTGGCTTGCAGGCTGGTGTATTTGCGGCTGGCGTCGGTTCGCTCGCTCATCAGGGCGAGGGCGAAGTCGGCCTGGCCGAGACTGAGACCCACGGCGTCGGCACTGCCGCCATTGAGACCGGCGAAGGCGTCGATGTCGTGGCCGCCGAGGGCGAGCAGGTTCACTTCGACATCGTTGCCGTCGGAGAGGGTGACCGTGCGGCGGGTCTGTTCCAGGGCGAAGTCGCCGTCGACGCTGAAGAAGCCGAAGACGTCGAGGTTGAGGTGGCCGCTGGCTTGCAGCAGCGGGCCACCGGCGCCAGCCATGTCGAGGCTGAGTACGGTGCCGGGACCGGTGGCGATGTCGAGACCCCGGGCGGCGTAGTCCACCACGCTGCCGTCGCTGGCGGCCTGGTTGATGGCGAGGCTCAAGGTGTCGGCGGCCACGACCAGGCCGTCGATGCCGACGAAGGCGACTTCTTCGGCGCTGCCTTGCAGGCTGGTCCATTTGCGCGCGGGGTCGGCGCGGTCGCTTTGCAGCGCGAGGCCGAATTCGACCTGGGTGAGCTGCAGGCCGAGGGCGTCGTCCGTGCCGCCGTTCATGCCGGCGAAGGCGTCGACGCCCGTGGCGCCGATCAGGAGACGGTCGACGTCGACGGTGTCGCCGGTATCGAGGGTAACCTGGCCCTGGCTTTGTTCGAAGGCGAAGTCGCCGGAGAGTTGCACGAAGCCGAACAGGTCGATGTCGAGCGTGCCGCTGGCGCGCAGCAGCGGGCCGGCGTCGCCGGCGAAGGTGAGGTCGAGACTGCTGTCGGGGCCGGTGGCGAGCGTGAGCGGGCTGGCGGCGAAGTCGACGACGGCGTCGGCTACCTGGCCGGCGCGGTTGATCTCGAGGCTGAGGTCGGTGGCGCTCACACCCAAACCGTCGACGCCGATGAAGGCGACGCTGCCGGCGGTGGCGGTCAGCGCGGTCCAGCTGCGCGTGGGCGCGGCCTGGTCGGTGAGCAGGGCAAGGCCGAACTGGACTTCGCCGAGGGCGAGGCCGAGGGCGTCGGCCGTGCCGCCGTTGAGACCGGCGAAGGCGTCGATGCCCGTGCCGCCAATGGCGAGCAGGTCGACATCGACCGTTTCGGCGGCGGTGAGCGGGTCGGCGTCGGTGTCGGCCAGCGTCACCTGGCTGCTGTGCTTGGCGATCGCGAAGTCGCCGCTGGCCTGGACGAAGCCAAACAGGTCGAGACGCAGGTGGCCGCTGGCTTCCAGCAGTTCCTGGCCGGCCAGTTCGAGGTCGAGGCTGCCGCCGGGGCCGGTGGCGATGGTGAGCGGCGCGGTGGCGTAGTCGACGACGCTGCCGTCGGCGGCGGCCTGGTTGATGGCGACGCTGAGACTTTCACCGGCGAGGGTCAGGCCGGCGATGCCGGTGAAGGCGGCGGAGTCGGCGCTGGCTTGCAGGGCGGTCCACTTGCGGGCGTTGAGCGTGCGTTCGCTGGCGATGGCCAAACCGAATTCGACGCCGCCCAGGGCGAGGCCGATGGCGCTGGCGCTGCCGCCATTGAGGCCGGCGAAGGCATTGACGCCGCTGGCGCCGATGGTCAGCAGGTCGACTTCGACCGGCGTGGCGGATTCGTCGACACCGGCGGTGCCGGGGTTGTCGGCGAGCGTGACCTGGCTGATGGATTTCTCGATGGCGAAGCCACCGTCCAGTTGCACGAAGCCGAACAGGTCGATCTCCAGCATGCCACTGGCGCGCAGCAGTTCGCCTTGCTGTCCATCCAGGTCGAGGGTCTGGCTGGCGCCCGGGCCCGTGGCCATCTCCAGCGGTACGGCGGCAAGGTCGACCACACTGCCGTCACTCGCGGCCTGGTTGATGGCGAGTTCCACTTCGCGCGCGGCAATCGTGAGGCCGTCGACGCCAATGAAGGCGGCTTCGCCGGCGCTGGCCTGCAGCGCGGTCCAGTTGCGTCCCGCCGCGCCGGCGGCGGTCTGTTCGCGCATCAGGGCAAGGCCGAAGTCGACCTGGCCCAGTTGCAGGCCGAGCGCGTCGGCACTGCCACCGTTCAGACCCGCGAAGGCGTCAATGCCGGAGCCGCCAATGGCGAGCAGGTCGACCGTGAGGTCGGCGCCGCTGTCGAGACGGATCGCGGTGCTGGTCTTCTCGATCGCGAAGCCACCACTGAGTTGCACAAAGCCGAACAGGTCGAGCTGCAGGTTGCCCGAGGCACGCAGCAGTTCGCCTCGCGTGCCGTCAAGGGCGAGCACAAGGTTGTCGGCGGGGCCGGTGGCAATCGTCAGCGGCGCGGCCAGCCAGTCGATCAGGCTGCCATCGGCGGCGGCCTGGTTGATGGCGACGTCCACCGTGTCGGCGGCTACCGTGAGGCCGTCGATGCCGACAAACGCGACGTCGGCCGCGCTGGCCTGCAGCGCGGTCCAGCTTCTGGAGGGCGTGAGCTTGTCGCTGGCCAGCGCGAGACCGAATTCGACACCGCTCAGTTGCAGACCCACCGCGTCGGCGCTGCCGCCGCCCATACCCGCAAAGGCGTCCACATTGCTGGCGCCTATCGTGAGCAGTTCAACCTCGACCACCACGCCATCCGCCAGCGTGACGCTGTCCGTGCCCTTCTCGATCGCGAAGCCACCACTGGCCTGGAAGAAGCCAAACAGGTCCACTTCCAGGTTGCCACGCGCTTGCAGCAACTCGCCCTTGGCGCCGTCCATGTCGAAGGTGAATGCGCTGGACGGACCGGTGGCGATGGTCAGGTCGGTGACGCTGTAGTCGACCACCAGGGTGCCGGCGGCGACGGCGGCGATGGTTTCGGTCTGGCCTTGCTGGTGCTGCGCGAGGGCGGCGCTGCCGGCGTCGGCCGTGGCCGCGACCTGCAGGGCGGCGATGTCCTGGCCGATGAGGCTGCCGCCAAAGCTGATCCGCAGTTCCTTGCCGCTCCAGAAGGCGACGTCGATCTCGGCATCGGTGACGGTGAAGGCGGCGTCGAGCGCGGCCTGCACTTCGGCTTGCGTGGCGTCGAGCGCAATCGCGGCGGTCACGTAGTCCTGGCCGCCGTGGCTCAGCGTCAGGGTGAAGCTGCCGCTGGTGGCGTCGCCGCTGAGGACGATGCGCTGCACTTCGGCGCTCGCTTCCTGGCCGGCGACGATTTCATACGGCGCGGCGGTGGCGAGGTCGAGGTCGCCGTAGTGGGTGGTGAAGTTGCTGATGTTCCGGTCGGCCAGGTCGCCCTGGAAGCTGACGCTGTAGCTGACCACGCGGCCGGCGCTGTTGGCGGCGTCGTGGCTGACCACGACATTGCCGGCGCCGATCCGCGCGTGCGCTTCCAGCGCGGCCTGGATCGCCGCCGCTTGCGTGGCGGGGTCGGCGCTGTAGGCGATGGCGCCGGTCTGCACGCCCTGGTATTCGATGCTGAAGCTGCCGCTCGGGGCGGTGGCGTCCGGGCTCAGCACGGCTTGCAGGTTGGCGACGTTCTTGCCGATCAGGCTGCCGCCGAACTGGATCCGCCAGGCGCCGTCGCCGTCGGTCACGACCGTGGCGCTGGCGCCGATGCCGGCCAGCGCGGTGTTGAGCGCGCCTTGCACGTCGGCCGCCGTGGCGCCGAAGGCGAGCGCGGCGGTGGTGTGGGTCTGGCCGTTGTAGGCCAGGCTCAGGGTGAAGCTGCCCGTGGCGGTGGTGTCGATCAGGACCCGCTGGATCTCGCCACTGCCGCCGCCGCCCTGTTGCTGGTTCAGCGGGATGATGTCGCCGGACAGGCTTTCGGTGACGATGAGGTCGGGAATGTCGGTGCCGGCCAGGGCGCCGAGGAATTCGATGTTGTAGCGGTGGCCGCTGGGGCTGTTGTTGTCGAAGGTGACGACGATGCTGCCCTCGGCGACGTTGAGCAGGTCGGCCAGGCCTTCGCGGATGTAGCGCTTGTTGTTGGTGATGTCGTTCTGGACGAAACGGACGCTGACTTTGTCGGCGGGGTCGCTGGACAGGGCGAGGTCGTACAGTCCCTTGGTGCTGTACGGGGTGGTGAACAGCAGCGTCTTGATTTCGTTGCCACCGAGGCTGGCGGCGGCGACCTGGCTGATTTCCAGGTCGATCGGCGCCGGCGCGGCGCGCAGGCTTTCGATGCTGATGCGCTTGATTTCGTCGATGCCGCCTTGCGCGGCCTGGGTCTGGCTGACGCTGGCGTTCAGGTCGGCGGCGGCGACCGCGACCGTCAGGCCGGCGACGTCCTGGCCGGCCAGGGCGCCAATGAATTCAAGGTCGTAGCCGGCAATCCGGTTGCCGGTGATGGCGACGTTGCCGGCGCCGATGCCGTCCAGGCTTTCCAGGGCGGCGGTGAGTTTCTCGATCAGGGCGAGGTTGCTTTCCCGGCCAGTGAGCTGCACTTGCGCGCTGTCGGCGCCCAGGCCCAGCGTGTAGGTGCCGGCGGTGCCGGCGAGGTCCAGGGTCCAGCGGGCGTTGCTGCTGGTGGTGCTCTCCGCTTGCGCGGGGATGGCGACACCCTGGTTGACGTTGACCGTGAGGTCGGTGGCGGCAATCGTGAGGCCGTCGACGCCAATGAAGGCGGCAAGACCCGCCGTGGCTTGCAGGCTGGTGTATTTGCGGCTGGCGTCGGTTCGCTCGCTCATCAGGGCGAGGGCGAAGTCGGCCTGGCCGAGACTGAGACCCACGGCGTCGGCACTGCCGCCATTGAGACCGGCGAAGGCGTCGATGTCGTGGCCGCCGAGGGCGAGCAGGTTCACTTCGACATCGTTGCCGTCGGAGAGGGTGACCGTGCGGCGGGTCTGTTCCAGGGCGAAGTCGCCGTCGACGCTGAAGAAGCCGAAGACGTCGAGGTTGAGGTGGCCGCTGGCTTGCAGCAGCGGGCCACCGGCGCCAGCCATGTCGAGGCTGAGTACGGTGCCGGGACCGGTGGCGATGTCGAGACCCCGGGCGGCGTAGTCCACCACGCTGCCGTCGCTGGCGGCCTGGTTGATGGCGAGGCTCAAGGTGTCGGCGGCCACGACCAGGCCGTCGATGCCGACGAAGGCGACTTCTTCGGCGCTGCCTTGCAGGCTGGTCCATTTGCGCGCGGGGTCGGCGCGGTCGCTTTGCAGCGCGAGGCCGAATTCGACCTGGGTGAGCTGCAGGCCGAGGGCGTCGTCCGTGCCGCCGTTCATGCCGGCGAAGGCGTCGACGCCCGTGGCGCCGATCAGGAGACGGTCGACGTCGACGGTGTCGCCGGTATCGAGGGTAACCTGGCCCTGGCTTTGTTCGAAGGCGAAGTCGCCGGAGAGTTGCACGAAGCCGAACAGGTCGATGTCGAGCGTGCCGCTGGCGCGCAGCAGCGGGCCGGCGTCGCCGGCGAAGGTGAGGTCGAGACTGCTGTCGGGGCCGGTGGCGAGCGTGAGCGGGCTGGCGGCGAAGTCGACGACGGCGTCGGCTACCTGGCCGGCGCGGTTGATCTCGAGGCTGAGGTCGGTGGCGCTCACACCCAAACCGTCGACGCCGATGAAGGCGACGCTGCCGGCGGTGGCGGTCAGCGCGGTCCAGCTGCGCGTGGGCGCGGCCTGGTCGGTGAGCAGGGCAAGGCCGAACTGGACTTCGCCGAGGGCGAGGCCGAGGGCGTCGGCCGTGCCGCCGTTGAGACCGGCGAAGGCGTCGATGCCCGTGCCGCCAATGGCGAGCAGGTCGACATCGACCGTTTCGGCGGCGGTGAGCGGGTCGGCGTCGGTGTCGGCCAGCGTCACCTGGCTGCTGTGCTTGGCGATCGCGAAGTCGCCGCTGGCCTGGACGAAGCCAAACAGGTCGAGACGCAGGTGGCCGCTGGCTTCCAGCAGTTCCTGGCCGGCCAGTTCGAGGTCGAGGCTGCCGCCGGGGCCGGTGGCGATGGTGAGCGGCGCGGTGGCGTAGTCGACGACGCTGCCGTCGGCGGCGGCCTGGTTGATGGCGACGCTGAGACTTTCACCGGCGAGGGTCAGGCCGGCGATGCCGGTGAAGGCGGCGGAGTCGGCGCTGGCTTGCAGGGCGGTCCACTTGCGGGCGTTGAGCGTGCGTTCGCTGGCGATGGCCAAACCGAATTCGACGCCGCCCAGGGCGAGGCCGATGGCGCTGGCGCTGCCGCCATTGAGGCCGGCGAAGGCATTGACGCCGCTGGCGCCGATGGTCAGCAGGTCGACTTCGACCGGCGTGGCGGATTCGTCGACACCGGCGGTGCCGGGGTTGTCGGCGAGCGTGACCTGGCTGATGGATTTCTCGATGGCGAAGCCACCGTCCAGTTGCACGAAGCCGAACAGGTCGATCTCCAGCATGCCACTGGCGCGCAGCAGTTCGCCTTGCTGTCCATCCAGGTCGAGGGTCTGGCTGGCGCCCGGGCCCGTGGCCATCTCCAGCGGTACGGCGGCAAGGTCGACCACACTGCCGTCACTCGCGGCCTGGTTGATGGCGAGTTCCACTTCGCGCGCGGCAATCGTGAGGCCGTCGACGCCAATGAAGGCGGCTTCGCCGGCGCTGGCCTGCAGCGCGGTCCAGTTGCGTCCCGCCGCGCCGGCGGCGGTCTGTTCGCGCATCAGGGCAAGGCCGAAGTCGACCTGGCCCAGTTGCAGGCCGAGCGCGTCGGCACTGCCACCGTTCAGACCCGCGAAGGCGTCAATGCCGGAGCCGCCAATGGCGAGCAGGTCGACCGTGAGGTCGGCGCCGCTGTCGAGACGGATCGCGGTGCTGGTCTTCTCGATCGCGAAGCCACCACTGAGTTGCACAAAGCCGAACAGGTCGAGCTGCAGGTTGCCCGAGGCACGCAGCAGTTCGCCTCGCGTGCCGTCAAGGGCGAGCACAAGGTTGTCGGCGGGGCCGGTGGCAATCGTCAGCGGCGCGGCCAGCCAGTCGATCAGGCTGCCATCGGCGGCGGCCTGGTTGATGGCGACGTCCACCGTGTCGGCGGCTACCGTGAGGCCGTCGATGCCGACAAACGCGACGTCGGCCGCGCTGGCCTGCAGCGCGGTCCAGCTTCTGGAGGGCGTGAGCTTGTCGCTGGCCAGCGCGAGACCGAATTCGACACCGCTCAGTTGCAGACCCACCGCGTCGGCGCTGCCGCCGCCCATACCCGCAAAGGCGTCCACATTGCTGGCGCCTATCGTGAGCAGTTCAACCTCGACCACCACGCCATCCGCCAGCGTGACGCTGTCCGTGCCCTTCTCGATCGCGAAGCCACCACTGGCCTGGAAGAAGCCAAACAGGTCCACTTCCAGGTTGCCACGCGCTTGCAGCAACTCGCCCTTGGCGCCGTCCATGTCGAGGCTGACGGTCTCGCCAGGCGCGACCAGGATGTCGACACCGGCCGAGAAGTCGGCCACGGGATCGCCCAGGCTGGCCGAGTTGTATTCCACCATGAGGCTGTCGGCGGCCAGGGTCAGACCATCGATGCCGGAGAACGAGACGCTTCCGGCGTCGGCCTTGAGCGCCTGCCATTGGCGGCCGGCGTCGCTGGTATCGGTATAAAGCGCGAAGGCGAAGTTCAGGTCACTCAGGGTGAAGCCGAAGAAATCCGCGCTACCCAGGTTGAGGCCGGCCTGGCCGCCGAGATTGGCGCCGCCGAGGGTGAGGCGGTCGGTGCTGACGCTGGAGCCGTCCGCCAGGGTGAGGTCGACGCCGGCGTCGCGGCGCACCGCGAGGCTGCCGCTGGCCATCAGCAGGCCGGCGAGGTGCAGGCTGGCGCCGCCGATGGCGACTTCTTGCAGGCTGGCCGCGAAATCCGGTTTGAAGGTGTAGGCGAGGTCGGCGGCCTCGAGGGTGACGCCGCTCATGTCGATGGCGGTTTCGTTCCAGCGCACGGCGACTGTCGCGGCCGAGAGGCTGGCGAGGTCGCCCAGGTCGGCGCTGAGCGCGCCTTCGGCTTCAAGCGCCCGCCCGGCGGCGCTGATCGAGAGACCCAGGCTGGCGTCATGCACGCCGACGCTGTAGGCGCCCGCGCGTACCTGGGCGCTGGCGTTGGCGGCGACGACGGCCATGGTGTCATCGGCGCTGTTGAGTTCGAAGGCGAAATCGCCACCCAGGACGATGCTGTCCCCCAGATTGGCGGACAGGCCGACGACGCTGGCGGCCTGCAGGCTGGTGGAGGCGCCGAGGCGAGCGAAGGTGTACTGGAAATCGCCGGCGAATTGCAGCGTCTGACCGGTGTAGTCGAGGTTGGTCTGGTTGAAGCGGATGCTGGCGCCCTCGGCGCTGATATCGGTGAATCCCCCACCGCTGAGATAGACGCCACCACCGCCCTCGAAGGCGATGCCGGCGGCCGTGATGGCCATGCCGAACTCACCGTTCGAGATACCCACCGCGACCCCGCCAGCCGCGAAACTGGCATTGACGTCCTGGCCGGCGAGCAACAGTTCGCTGCCGATCACCGAGATGCCGATCGAGCCGGTCAGGTCGAATGCCCCGACCCCCATGCTGACGCTGCCGGAGAACAGCAGGTATTCGCCGCGACTGCCATCGTCATCGAGGCTGTAGCCGCCGACACTGTAGGCACCGGAGGAAAAATCGAGAACGCTGGTGTTGTCGCTGCTGTCCGGCAGCGTGCCATAGCCCTGGTTGAAGGCGAAGGCGAGGTTGCTGCCGCCAAGCGTCAGATCGGCCAGGCCGAGCGCGGAGATGCTGCCCAGGGTACCTTCACCGATGGCCCAGCCGTAATCGGCTGTCGACGCGGTCGGCAACACAAACACCAGACCGAAATCAGCATCACTGAAGGTGACGCCGATGGCGCCGGGGTTGGCGGCCGGTCCGTTCAGGCCGAGGAAACCGCTTGCGCCGGAAATGGCCAGTTGCCAGTAATCGACCGCCAGCGGCTGGCCGTCGATCGGACTGGTCAGGGTTTCGGCGGCGTCATAGCCGAGGGTGATCTGGCCATCCAGGTAGAAACCGCCCTCCAGAGCCAGCGAGCCGGCGAAGGAGATGGGCGCGATATCCAGGAAATAGTCGTAGTTGAACCAGCGGCCCAGCGCATCGGCGGATTCGCCGACCACCCGGTCGAGCACATAGCCCGTGGCGGCGTTCAGTTCGTGCGCGACCAGGCTGATGCCGTCGCCGCGCTCGACCAGTTCGAAATAGATGTTGCTGTCGGTGGCCAGGAAACCGGTGCCCGTATCGAAACGACCGCTGACGGAAGCGAAGTTGATGATGTCGAAGGTATCGCCTTCCAGGGGAACATATCCATCGATCAGCTTGACCGAGAGTGTCCCGTCGAGCGTGGCGAGACCCGCGACGTTGAGCTGGTCATAACCGGTACCGGCGACCAGGCCGCCGATTTCCATCTCCAGCGTGGCGGCGGCATCCTGGGTGTAACCGGCGACGTTCTGGATGCCCGGGGAGTAACCGGGGCTGACCGTGCCGGCGTTGTGCAGGGCGAGTTCGATGTTGCCGCTGCCCTTGAGCGTGATTCCGGCCCCGATCTCCAGCGTGCCGTCCATGAAGTTCTGCCGCTGGGCGATCTGGGCGAGGTCCCAGGCGACGCCATCCACCGAGAATCCCTGACTGGCCGGCTGCTCTCGCGACTCGAAGAGGGGGTAATGGCCACTGAGCGACTGTGCGGGCTGGTCGTAATCGTCCTCGCCCAGGAAGTCGTAGCTACCGAGATGGGTGGCCTCGTCATCGTGATCATCCGGCATGAAGACCTGAGCCGCGCCCAGCACGGGGTCGGCGGACAGGAGAACGCGTGGTTCCAGGGCTTCGACCCTGAAGGCGTCCCTGATCAGACGGGACAGGTTCTTCTTCTTGATGTTGTTCTTGCGGGCAGCCACAGCATCTCCTCCATGAGTTGCTGAAAATCCATACGTGACCTGTGAACATCGGCCTGCGCGGCCGATTCTTAAGCCATTCTTAACTCAGCGGAAGTTAACACACTCGGCCCTCATCGAAGCATTCCAAAAGGCCAAAAAACCGGCTGGCCGCCCCCGTTTCCGTGGCCAACCCGTTGAATATGAAAGACATGAAACCTGTCGCCCTCCAGGGTGCGTCGCGTATCGCGACAGGGTCCGCCCTCCCCCTTCGCGAGCGCGCGGAGCCTACAACTCCAGCAGCAGCCGCGCGGGATCTTCCAGTGCGTCCTTGACCGTTCGCAGGAAACTCACCGCCTCGCGGCCGTCGACGATCCTGTGATCGTAGGAGAGCGCCACGTACATCATGGGGCGGATGACGACCTGACCCTGTTCCGCGATGGGGCGCTCCTGGATCTTGTGCAGGCCCAGCACGCCCGACTGCGGCGGATTCAGGATGGGGGTGGAGAGCAAGGAACCGAACACGCCACCGTTGGAAATGGTGAAAGTTCCCCCTTCCATCTCCTCCAGGGTCAGTTCCAGGCTGCCGGCGCGACGACCGAAATCGGCGATCTGTTTTTCCACGGCTGAGAAGGTCATGCGTTCCGCGTTGCGCAGGATGGGCACCACCAGGCCACGTTCCGAACTGACCGCGATACCGATGTCGAAGTAGTCGTGATAGATGATGTCGCGCCCATCGACACTGGCGTTGACCACCGGATAAGCCTTGAGCGCCTGACAGACCGCCTTGGTGAAAAAGGACATGAAGCCCAGCTTGACGCCATGTTCCTTCTGGAAACGTTCCTGATACTTCGCGCGCAGGTCCATCACCGGCTGCATGTTGACCTCGTTGAACGTGGTCAGTATCGCGGCATTGTTCTGCGCTTCCTTGAGACGCTCCGCGATGCGCTGACGCAGGCGACTCATCTGCACTCGGCGATCCTCGCGTTTCGAGGTATCCGCGCAGGCCGGGCACGGCGGGCAGTCCGCCTTGCGCGCGGGAGCGGCGGGCGGCGGGGGTGGAACCGCGTCAGCCTCGGGCGCGTCAGCCTCGTGGCGGGCATGGACGCGCCGCGCCGAGGGGGGCAATACCGCGGTGATCGCCTTTTCCTGCGCATCGGCGGGCCTGACGGGCGGCTCCGCGGGTGGCTCCACTGACGGCGCCGCGGGTGGCTCGGCCATGGCGGGCGGTGGTGATTGCGGCGCCGGGGAAGCGGCGCGGGCCTCGGTGTCGATCAAGGCCAGGGTATCACCCGACTTCACCTCGCCGCCGATCGGCACCCGGATCGACGTGAGCACGCCATCCGCGGGAGCCGGCACTTCCAGAATGACCTTGTCGGTTTCCAGTTCGAGCAGGGTTTCATCCCGATGGACCGCGTCGCCTTCCTGTTTGCGCCACACGAGAAGCGACCCACTCTGCACGGATTCGGACAATTCTGGCGTTTTGACTTCGATCAGCATGACAGACACTCAGGCAATGACAGGGAAAGGCCGAAAGCATGCCCGCATTTTGTGCGCTGCGAAAGAGCACGAAGATTGCCGCGAGCCGGCACCCTCGCCGTGGCGAGGGGAGAGGATGGACCGACACGCGCTCGCGGCCTGCTTTACCCTACTCAAGGCATGGCTGACGCGCGCGGCGATGCCGGTTAACCTGCGTCCGGCATACGACACACCAACCTTGTGAGGAAACATCATGACCGATCCCATCGTGGCGGGAAAACAGCCCATCGAGGCCCAGTTGGAGCCCGGAGAATACTGGTGGTGCAGCTGCGGGCGTTCGAAAAACCAGCCGTTTTGCGACGGCTCGCATGAGGGCACGTCATTCAACCCGGTGCCCTTCAAGGTGGAGGCCGCCGGCACGGTCTGGCTGTGCGCCTGCAAGCACACCGCCAATCCGCCCTTCTGCGACGGCGCCCACGAATTGCTCGACTGAATCGGCATGACCCCGGAAATTCGCGACCTCCTCGACTATTGGTTTTCCCCGCGCATGCGCCCCCGCTGGTTCGCCTCGACCGCCGCGCTGGACGAGGAAATCCGGGAACGCTACGAGGGACTCTGGCAACGCGCGGCGGCCGGAGAACTGGATGACTGGCCAAGCAGCCCGGAAGGCGCGCTGGCGCTGGCCATCGTGTGCGATCAACTGCCGTTGAACATGTACCGGGGCGAAGCGAACGCGTTCGCGACGGAGCGCCGCGCGATCGCGGTCAGCAAGCAGGCCATCGCGCATGGGCATGATCGCCAGCTCGACGACGACGGCCGGCTGTTCCTTTATCTGCCATTGATGCACAGCGAGAACCTGGAGGACCAGAATCGCTCGGTCGAGCTGTTCGGCGCGGCCGGCATGGATACCCGCTATCCGGAACACCACCGCGACATCATCCGTCGCTTCGGACGCTTCCCCCACCGCAATGCCATCCTGGGCAGGACAAGCAGCCAGGCGGAATGGGATTACCTGGCCTCCCCGGAAGCATTCACCGGCTGAAGATCATGAAACCCCATGCCGAATCCTGCGAACAGAATCGCGTGCCTATCCTGGCTGTCCTGCGGGAAGCCTTCGCCCACTCCAGGCGGGTGCTGGAAATCGCCAGCGGCACCGGTCAACACGCGGTCTATTTCGCGCGGGAGATGCCCCACCTGCGCTGGCAGACCAGTGAACTGCCGGAAAACCATGCCGGCATCCGCGCCTGGCTGGACGAGGCGAACCTGGCCAATGTCATGCCGCCGCTGACGATAGACGTCAATGCCGCGCACTGGCCGGTTGCCGGCGTGGATGCCATATTCAACGCCAATACCGTGCACATCATCGCCTGGGAGGCGGTGGAGCGCATGTTCGCGGGCATCGGCAGCGTGCTCGATGTGGGTGGGCTCGTCTGCATGTACGGGCCGTTCAACTATGGCGGCCGTTTCACCTCCGAGAGCAACGAGCGATTCGACGCCTGGTTGAAATCGCGTGATCCGAACAGTGGCGTGCGCGACTTCGAGGCGATCGACCGGCTCGCGCGGGCACAGGGGCTGCGTCTGAAACAGGACATCGCCATGCCCAGCAACAACCGCACCCTGATCTGGCGACGGCACGGCCTGTCTTGAACATCCGGCTGGTCGAAACCATCGCCGAGCTTCCGCAAGCGCGATGGGATGCCCTGGTGGCGGCCAGCGGTCATGGCAACCCTTTCCTGCGACATGCCTTTCTCGACGCCTTGCAGGTCAGTGGCTGCGCCAGCCCGGAGACGGGATGGCGCGCGCAATTCCTGACACTCTGGCAGGACGACATGCTATCGGGCGCCCTGCCGCTCTATGGCAAGAGCCACTCCTGGGGCGAGTTCGTGTTCGACTGGGCCTGGGCCGAGGCCTACCAGCGCAATGGCCTGCGTTACTACCCGAAACTGGTGAGCGCCGTGCCCTTCACGCCGGTGGCGGGCGCGCGCGTGTTGGCCGCGACCCCGGAACTGCGTGGCCAACTGATCGCCGCCGCTCTGAAACTGGCGAGGGACACCGGCGCTTCCGGCCTGCACTGCCTGTTCCCGACGGAACAAGAGGTCCTGGAAATGCGTGAACAGGGCATGCTCACGCGCAAGGGCGTGCAGTTCCACTGGCGCAACCCCGGCTATGCGGACTTCGCCGATTATCTGGCCGAGATGCGCCATGACAAACGCAAGAAGATCCAGCAGGAGCGCCGCCGTGTGCGCGAGGCGGGTATCACCTTCACGCGCTTGCGCGGGGACGCCATCAGCGATGAACACTGGCAATTCTTCCAGCAGTGCTATGCCCGCACGCATGAGCAATTCAATTCCCCGCAAGCCCTGAACCTGGCTTTCTTCCAGCGCATCGGCGCCACCATGCCGGAGAATCTGCTGCTCATCGTTGCCCTGCGCGATGGACGGCCCATCGCCAGCGCGCTCAACCTGTTCGACGCGCACGCGCTCTATGGCCGCTCCTGGGGCACGCTGGAATATCACCCCGGGCTTCATTTCGAAACCTGCTATTACCAGGCCATCGAATTCTGCATCCGCAACCGGATCGCCACCTTCGAGGGCGGCGCCCAGGGTGAGCACAAGCTTGCCCGCGGCTTCCTGCCGACCCCCACCTGGTCTGCCCACTGGCTGGCGCAGCCCCGGTTTTTCAGCGCGGTGGAAGACTATCTGCGGCGTGAAACGGATGGCATCGACCACTACGTGGATGAGTTGAACGACAGCAACCCGTTCAAGTGATGCCCTTCCCCTGCCTTTGAGGTCCTTCGGGAGAGTGCGCGGCCTTCGCGACACGTTCCCCGCGGATGGCCCGCCAAACGTCCATTAGCACTTTTTTCATAGGCATGATCCACTAGGCGTTTCCCTCATTCGCCCTGTAGACTTGGGGGGTTTTCCCATGCCTTACCTCTCGCAATGACGTTGACGCGCGGTCCAGCCAGAATGACAGCCTCACGGTCCACCGCCGCGCGCACCCACGGGCATGCGCCCGCACGCCCGCGGATGGCGCGATGGCTGGAAAGCCTATCCTCCAGGCGGGGAGGCGCGGTCCGCCAGACGCGACAGCCGCGCATCGCGGGACAGTCATCTCGCCATGCCCATTCGACAAGACAGGCTAAGCTGGAATTGTCGACGCTCTGGCAAGGGGAAGCTTGATGGCGCTGCGTGTACTGATTACCGATGACCACCCCGTCATCAGGGCAGGCCTGAGGCAGATCCTGGGCCTCTATCCCGAGATGAGCGTGGTCGGTGAAGCCGCGAGTGGGCCTGATGCCCTGGACATGATTCCCCTCTGCCAGCCGGACGTGTTGCTGGTGGATATTTCCATGCCGGGCATGAGCGGGCTTGAATTGATCGAAGAGGTGCGTCGAAAGCATCCCGATCTGCCCGTGCTGGTACTCTCCATGCACAGGGAAGAGCACTACGCGGTTCGCGCGCGCTTGCTGGGCGCGGCTGGCTATCTGTGCAAGGACAGCGATCCGGAGGACTTGGCGCGCGCGATCCGACAGGCCACGGCGAATCTGGTGATGAGCGACCCGGGACGCGCCGAGCCGGAGACCGCCCCTTCCCCGCCATCACACGCGCGGCTCACCCCGCGCGAATTGCAGATCCTGCTCATGCTCGCCTCGGGACAATCGGTCAACGAGGTTGCGCGTGAACTGGCCCTCAGCGCGAACACGGTCAGCACCCACAAGCGCCGCCTGATGGACAAGCTTGGCGTGAACAGCAACGCCGGGCTGGTGCGCTACGCCCTCGCGCACCACCTCATCGAGTGAGCGCCCGCGCCACGCCTCAGATGCCCAAGGCATCGGAACGGATGATGTGCGCGGCGATGCCATCCCGCCATTTCCTCACGACCTTGATCGGTAGCCAGCAGTCAGTCGGGCTCACACCCAGGATGTCCAGTTGAATATCGAGATGCTTGCCCGGATCAAGTTCATCATCGGACATGACCCGATGGACATGCAGCAGCATGCCGTGATGGCTCATATCCACGGTTTTCCCGGTGGCGACCAGGGCACCATAGGCATAGATCCTCAAATCCAGCGAGGTGGGAATGCGTGGGCTCATGCGCCGTTCCTGAGCACTGGATCGATTCATGTCGGTTCTCCTGCGTAGCGCGTCAGCCCATTCAGGCAATCGTGACCAGCGGTGAAAGAT